>NZ_RPSE01000047.1:0-27278 GCF_003949955.1 Streptomyces sp. WAC05292 | reverse complement strand
CCCCCACGGCCGTCCGCACGAACAGGGCCGCCCCGCCCAGGCAGATCGCCACCAGGCCGACGGCCAGCACGACGTCGCGGCCCACCGGCGCCGCACCGCCGCCCCCGCCGCTCCTGCCCCTCCGGCGCACTCTCGCTGCAGCCATCCCGGCTCCTCCCCTCGCGACCTGCACGTCTCCCTCGTCTGGTCGTCGACGGCCGCCTTCAAACGCCCCCGCCGGGCGCAGCGGTCAGGGGCGCTCCTCGGCGGCGAGCAGCGCGAGGAGTCCGGGGAAGCGCCGCTCGACGTCGTCGCGGCGCAGGGTGGCCATGCGGCTGTTGCCGCGGTCCACCTGCCGGATCAGCCCGGCCTCGCGCAGGACGCGGAAGTGGTGGGTGAGGGTCGCCTTCGACACGGGCAGCCCGAACGAGGCGCAGGTGCGGGGGTTCCCGTCGGGCGCGGCGGCCAGTTCGCGGACCACCGTCCGGCGGAGCGGGTCGGCGAGGGCGGCGAGGACCTTGCCGAGTTCCATCTCGGCGGTCTCCGGATGGCCTTCGGTATCGGGCACGGGCTGCGGCCTCCACGTCGCGGGGTGTTCGGCGCACGCCGAAAGGTACGGGTTGCATCATACCTTGAAGATCGTTAGCGTTCATGCAGGTACGAAATCAACCGTACCTCCGTCGCGTCGGCCCTCCTCGCGCGGTCAACAGCCCTCCCAGGGAGCACCCATGAGCCAGCCGCCCGTCACCCTCGTCGGCACCGCCCGTCCGCGGCCGGAGCGCGCCGCGGAGCTGAAGGAACTGCTGCTGTCCTTCGTCGAACCCACCCGCAGGGAACCGGGCTGCCTGGAGTACCACTTCCACGAGGACCGCGACCGTCCCGGGGTCTTCGTCTTCTACGAGTCGTGGCGCTCGCAGGCGGACCTCGACGCCCACCTCGACCTGCCGCACCTCCGCGACTTCCGGGAACGGCGCATGGAGTTCCTCGAAACCGACTTGGAGATCAGCTTCCTCACGATGCACAGCCCGTACGGGCACCGCCCGTCCTGACCCCGTTTGGGCGCGGCACGCGGCGGGACGCGCGGGCGGGAACGCATGGGCGGTGCCGGCGCGGGCAGCAGCGGGTGCGGGAGCGGCCGTTCCGCGGCGACGAGGGGGTTGGCATGGCGAGGACCGGACTGACGGCACGTGAGGCCGCGGCGTGGGACCAGCTGGCGGCGCAGCTGTCCGACGCGGACGCCGCCCCGCCCCCGGCCGCCCGGACCGCGGACAGGACCCGGCACCGGGCTCGGCACCGGGCGCGGCTGGCCGTCGCGGCGGCCCTGCTGCCCACCGCGCTGCTGCTGCTCCTCGCGGGCAGTGCGACGGATTCCGGCCCCCTGGCATGGGGCGGTGTGACTGCCTGGATCGGCGCGGTCCTCACCGTCTCCCACGTCCTCGGCCACGGCCCCCGGCTGCCCTGGCGGCCCTGACCGGCAAGGACCCGGGGCGCCGGCCGTCCCGCGCTCAGGGCCGGTCCAGGCCCCACGTCTGGAGGGAGAACGGCCGGCCCTTCTCCTCACCCTCGATCAGGGGCACGTCGAGCAGCCGGAAGCCCGCCCTGGTGGCCACGGAGACACTGGCGGCGTTCTCCGCCTCCAGCTCCAGGATCACCCGCTCGGCGCCGAGCTCCCGGAACGCGTACGCGGCCATCACCCGCACCGCCCGCGCCGCCAGCCCCTGCCCGCGGTGCGCCGGGCCGACCGCGTAGCCGATCTCCGTGCCCTCGGGCGCGCGCCGCAGCATGACCTCGCCGAGCGGGGCGCCGCCGTCCACGGTGATCGCGAGCAGGATCGTCGTGCCCTCCGCCCGCAGCTTCCGGTCCCGCTCCAGCCGAGCCCGGGCGGCCGCCGCGTCGAACGGCGAGACGATGGGCGTCCAGTACGCGATGTCGGGGTGGTCGAACAGCTCCGGCATCGCGGCCAGGTCGTCCTCCGTCCAGTCCCGCAGGACGAGTCCCTCCCCCCGCAACTCCATGCGCTCGGGAAACGACGACGTGGTGCCGCTCATGCTGGGGCCCTCCTCGGCCTGCGGTGTGGGACGAGGCAGGATAACCGCGGCCGGGCCGGAAACCCCTGCCGTTTTCCCCGGGCCCGGCCGGCCCCGGCCGCACTCGCTGTGCGGGATGCAACCGCCGTCGCGCGCACGGTGTGCAGAGGTGAGCCGCCGTCGCTGCCGGACGGCCCGTAAGGTGCGGGAACCGGTACCGACACGGGCCCCGACCAGGGCGGGAGCGAGTCCGCGACCGCTCGCCCGGAACCGCCGGACACCGGCCGTACCACCGATTCCATGGGGGAACTCACATGCACGTCTCTCGCACTGCCCGCACCGCGCGCACGACGGGCCGCAGGGCCGCCCGCGCGGCCGTCGCCCTGACCGCCGCCTGCCTCGCCCTCGCCGGCACGCAGGCCGCCGCGGCCGCCGGCGCCCTCCCGGGCGCCGACCCGGTCTCCGCCGACGTGCAGCACGCCCGCGACCTCGCGGACGGCAAGTTCGACGCCGGCCACCTCGCGCACAAGGCGCGGAAGGAGGCCGAGGAGCGCGCCCTCGGCTTCGACACGGCCGGGGGCGCCGCCCCGCTCCGCGAAGTGGTCGTCAAGGGGACCAAGTTCTTCGCCCCGGCCGGAGCCGCGCCCCTGGCGGCGGCCGACGAGCCGAACAACCTCTGCGCCTACGGCGAGGTCTGCCTCTACTTCAACTCGGGCCACCGGAACGCCAACTTCAAGCGCAAGGACACGCAGTCCACCATCAAGGACTACGCCGGCCACACGTTCCCGGTCGGCCTCCCCGGCGGCGGCCAGCCCGTCAAGAACAACGCCGCTGCCGTGCACAACGCCAGCGGCCACTACACCTTCGGCGTGTTCTACAACAGCAACCACAAGGGCCTGCGCGCCTGGTACGCGCCGGGCACGGGCCGCGACCTGCCCGACTGGCTGAAGAACAACAACGCCTCCGGACGGGCCGACCGTTCGTGGTGACGGCGCTCCGCCGCGCCGCCGCCCTCGCCCTCGCGGCGGGGGCGGCGGCGCTGGCTGCGGCGTGCGGCGGCCCCGTCGGGGACGACGGGGACGGGGTCCCGCCCGGCCCGCCGCCCGCACTGCCCGTGGAGGAGTACATGCCCTCCCCGCGGCAGATCGCCGAGGACGGCTGGGCCCGCACCGTCCTGATGGCGCGGTGCCTGAAGCGGTTCGGCATCGACTCCGCCTACCACGACCGCCGCGTCCTGCGCGGCCCCGCCACCCGCACCGAACGCCGCTACGGCACCCCGGACGCCGCCCGCGCCCGGGAATGGGGCTACTGGCTCCCCGGTGACGACACGGCACCCGAGGACGCGGAGCCCGGCACCGCCGAGAACCAGGTCTCCTCCGGGACCGTCGCCGAGTACGCCGGACGGAAGGTGCCCGAAGGCGGCTGCCACGGCGAGGCGGTCCGCGCCCTGGACGGCGCGGACGCCACCCCGCAGACCTACGGCGACGCCCTGCGCACCGCCAACGACATGGAACTGGCCGCCTACGAGAAGGCGCGCCGCCACCCGCGGGTCAGGAAGGCCGAGCAGGCCTGGGCCGCCTGCATGGCCCGCAGGGGGTACGATCTGCCGGCGGACGTCTTCTCCGCCTCGGACCGGCTCGACCTGCCCCCCGTGCGGCCCCGGCCCGCGCCGTCCTCGCCGGAGATCGCGACAGCCGTCGCGGACGCCGCCTGCATGGGCGAGGCGTCCGTCGTCCCGGTGTGGCAGACGGTCGAAGCCGCCTGCCAGCGCGAGGAGATCGCGAAGGACCCGGCGAAGTGGGAGGACGTCCGGCGGACGTACCGCGCCCACTTCGAGAACGTCGCACGGGTGCTGCGCGAGAACCCGCCGCCCGGGTGACCGCGGCGCGTGATCCCCGCCGGAGGGGGTAGGAGCCGAAGACCGCCGAGTGACGAGAGGTGTCGACGTGATCCGAAGGCTGCAAGCGGTCGCACTGGACTGCGACGACCCCGCCCGGCTCGCGCGTTTCTACGCGGAGCTGCTCGGGGGCCGCGTCGTCGAGGACCCCGAGGACCCCGACTGGCTGGAGGTCCACGGCTTCGAGGGGACACCCCTGGCCTGCCAGCGGGTCGACGGCTACCGGCCGCCCGCATGGCCCGGTCAGCAGCGGCCGCAGCAGGTCCACCTCGATTTCGACGTCGACGACCTCGACGGCGAGGAGAAGCGCGCGCTGGCCCTGGGCGCGACCCTGCTGGAGCGGACGGACCAGATCCGCCCGGAGGCCAACTGGCGCGTCTACGCCGACCCGGCCGGACACCCGTTCTGCCTCTGCCTCCACTGACGCGGGCACCCCCCGCCCGGCCGGGCCGCCGCCCTGCCGCCGGGCTCGGGTCGGGCTGCGGCGGCCGCGTTCAGGCGGTGGGGCCCGGCGCCGGCCGGCGGCGCCGCGGGGCGGTGTCCAGCACGGCCCACATGCGCCGTCCGTCCTCCCCGGTGTCCGTGCCGACGGCGCAGGTCGCGGCCAGGGCCGCGACCTGCGTGAGGACACTGTCGTCGGGCGCGCCGAGGACATGGCTGAGAACGGCCACGAGGATCTTCCCCTCCTGGTCGCCCAGGTGCACCGACAGACGCTTCCCGCCGTCGGCGACCGCCGCCCCGACGAGGACCCGAACCGACTGCTCCACGTCCTCTTCGTGCGCGCCCGCGTATCCCCAGCCGCGGACCGTCTCCACGGCCTGGCGGGCCGCCTTCCCCGCCGCCCACCGGTCGGCGCGGAAGGCGAGCGCCGCCGTGCGCCGGTTCCGGACCACCATCCGCGGACGGGCCCGTACCGCCACCTCCTTCGGCTTGGCGGCGGGCTGCGGACGCGGCGCCTCCACCGGCTTCCTCTGCGGAGGCGGCGTCTTCGGCGGGTGGGTCGGCGGCACCTTGGGACCCCTGGCCTCGGGACTGGTCAACTCGGCCTCCTCGCAACAGGGAACAGGCAGACGGAACAGCGCGCCCCTCATCCTGGCACGGCGCGGCCCCGGCACCGCCCCGGTACGCCCTAAGGGCCGATCGGCGTCGCGCGGCCCGTGCGGTGCACGCCCGGTCACCGCCCGGCCGGACGCCCGGCAAACGCCGTGCTGACGGATTCCCGCAATCCGCCCGGGCTTTGTTCCCGGCGCGCCTGCCGCCGCCGGCGATCCTGCGTAGCCTTGGGGCCGATCGCAGACGTGTCCGTCGTACGGCGTGGGGGGACTCCGGTGCGGCCCGTCCCCCGCGGGGGGCCGAGGCGCCGCGGCGACGCCCCCCTGCCCGGCACGGCCGGCAGGACCCGCCCGGACACGCCCGGGGCCGCCGTACGGGCCCGGTTCCCTTCGCCGTCCTCACGCCAGGAGCTGCCGCATGTCCACACCCGCCGGTCTGATCGACGTCCACCACCACGCCGTACCGCCCCTGTACGCCGAGGCGCTCGGCGCCCGGAAGGCGATCCCGGGCGTCGACTACCCGGACTGGACCCCCGAGCAGAGCCTGGAGGTGATGGACGCGCACGGGATAGCGGCGGCCGTCCTGTCGATCACCGCCCCCGGCGTCAGCTTCCTCGACGGCACGGACGCCCCCAAGATGGCCCGGCGGGTCAACGAATACCTGGCCGGGCTGGTCCGCGAGCACCCGACCCGCTTCGGCGCGTTCGCCATCCTCCCGCTTCCCGACGTGGCCGCCGCCCGCGACGAACTGCGCTATGCCATGGACGAGTTGGGGTTGGACGGGGCGGGGCTGCTGACCTCGTACGGGCACCGCTACCTCGGCGACCCGGAGTTCGAGCCGCTGCTCGCGGAGATCGCCGAGCGGGGCGCGGCCGTCCATGTCCACCCCGCGACCCCGCCGAGCCGCGACCTGGAGACCTTCGACCTGCCGGCGTCGCTGTACGAGTTCACCTTCGAGACGACCCGCACCGCGGCGAGCCTGCTCTTCAACGGCGTCCTCGACCGCCTGCCCGGCCTCCGTCTGATCCTGTCGCACGCCGGCGGCACCCTGCCGTTCCTGGCCCGCCGGCTCACCCACGGCCCCACCATCGGCGCGTACCTGAAGGACCGCGCCCCGGCGGACGTCATCGGCACGCTGGGCCGGCTGCACTACGACGTCGCCATGTCCGCCAACGAGTTCGCGCTGCCCGCGCTGACCCGCCTCGCGGGCGCGGGCCGCATCCTCTACGGCAGCGACTACCCCTTCATGCCCGCCTCCCACACCGCCGAGAACACGGCCGGCTTCGCCGCGTACGACGGGTGGACGGAGGCCGAGCGGGCCGGGGTGGGCCGGACGAACGCCCTCCGGCTGTTCCCCGCGCTGGCCGCCCGCCTCGCCGGCTGAGACCGGCCCGTCCCACGCGGGGGCCGGCGGCCCTCCGGCGCGGCTTCGGCCGGCCCTCCGGCCCGTCAGCCGCCGCCGTCCACCGGGCCGCCCCGGTGCGGGCGGACCCCGCGCAGGTCGGAGTCGGCGAGGGGCTCCAGCGTGCCGCGGGTGTCCAGCCGGTACAGCAGCGCCACGGCCGGTCCGATGAGGAGGAGGGCGACGAGGCTGACCAGCGACAGCCACGCCAGGGTCCGGGGGTCTCCCGCGGCGTCCGCCACCGTGAGGGAGGTGGGGATGAGATAGGGGCGTTGGGCGAGGCCCCAGGCGAAGACGGCCGTGCCGACGGCCGCGACGGCGCCGAAGCGGGCCCAGCCTGCCCTGCCGCGCAGCACGAGCAGTCCGGTGGCGGCGAGGGACGCCGCGGAGGCGGCGGCGAGGGCGAGGCCCGCGCCGCGGGTGAGTCCCTGCCAGACGTACGGCGCGTCGCCGCGGGTGGCGAGGAGGACGCCGCACGCGGTGACGGCGACGGCGCCGAGGGCGGCGAGGGCGCGGAGCCGGAAGTAGCCGACGAGGTCGGGGGCCTCGAAGCGGCCGGCGTCGGCGGTCAGGAACACGGCGCCGAGGAGGGCGGTCCCCGCGACGGTGAACAGCCCGAACGCCAGCGGGGCGGGCCCGGCCCAGACGCGCGCGGCGGCCTCGGTACCCGGTGCGGCCCGCCCGGAGGCGATGCCTCCGACGGCCACGCCGAGGCAGAACGGCGTCAGCAGCGAGGCGCCGGCGAAGGCGGCCCCGTACAGCCGCCGGCGGGACAGCCGCCGGGCCGGCTTGCGCAGCGCGAAACCGGCGCCGCGCACGACCATGCCGAGGGCGGCCAGGGCCAGCGGGAGCCACATCGCGGTGAACACGGTCTGGAAGAGCACGGGGAAGCCCGTCCACATCAGGACCAGGGCGAAGACCAGCCAGACGTTGTTGACCTCCCATACGGGCGCCATGGCGTGGTCGATGAGCCGGCGCGGGCGCCGCCCCCGCGCGGCCCCGCCGGCCGCCAGGTCCCAGAACCCGGCCCCGTAGTCGGCCCCGCCCGCGCAGGCGTACGCGGTGACCGCGAGCAGCAGCACGAACGCGACGAGCCCGGCCATCACCGCCCGCCGCCCTCCGAGGGCGCGCCACCCCCGGGCTCGGCCGCCTCGTCGGCGGCGCCGGCCGGGACCGCCGGGCGGGGCCCGTACGGCGTGGCGGCCTCGGGGGCCTCTGCACCGCCCGGCCCCGTCGCAGGGCCGCCGGGCTCGTCGGCGAGGCGCCAGCGGTCGCGCATCTTCAGCAGGACGACCACGAATGCCGCGAAGATCAGCACATAGACCACGGCCACCAGGGCGAACATGGTCCAGAGCGCGGTGGAGCGGGTCGGGGTCACCGCCTCGGCCACGCGCATGTGGCCGTAGACGATCCAGGGTTGGCGGCCCACCTCGGTGGTGATCCAGCCGCATTCGACGGCGATGACCGATCCGGCGCCCGCGCAGGCGGCCCCCCGGTAGAACCACCGGGAGCCGGGCGGGCGGCGGTGCCGCAGCCAGGCCAGCCCGTACCAGGCGGCGAGGAGGGCGAGCGCCGAGCCGATGCACACCATGACGTCGAAGGCCCAGTGCGCGATGGTGGCCTGCGTGGCGTTCGGCCGGTCGCCCGCCGGCACGGCGGTCAGGCCCTGCACCACCGTGTCCGGGCTGAAGCCGGCGAGGATGGAGTCGAGCTGGGGGAACTTGATGCCGCCGGTGATCGAGCCGTCCGGGTGCAGGCGGCCGAAGAGGTACTCCGGCACGTGGCTGTCGGTCTCCCAGACGAGCTCCACGGCCGCGAACTTCACGGGCTGCTCGCGGAAGACCGCCCGGGTGATCGAGTCGCCCAGGAACAGCTGCACCGGGGTCGCCGCGGCGGCGAGGGTGAAGGGCACGGTGAAGCCGAGGCGGTGGTACCGGTCGCGGCGCCCCCGGAGCCATCCCACGGCGTAGACGCCGGCCACGACGTAGCCGGCCGTCATCAGCATCGCGACCACGAAATGCCAGTACTGGGGGCCGAACATCGGGGTGAAGACGGCCTTCCAGACGTCCACGTCGACCGGGTCGCCCCGGGAGTCGAGCGTGAAGCCCTGCGGCGTGTTCATCCAGGCGTTCGCGGACAGGATGCCGAAGGCCCCGAGCAGTGCCGCGGCCGGCAGCGGGAGACCGAGCAGGAAGTGGGTGCGCGGCGGCAGCCTGCGCCAGCCGTACAGGTAGATCGCGATGAGCACCGCTTCGAGGAAGAAGGCCCAGGCCTCCACGCCGAACCCGATGCCGAACACGTCGCCCCACCGGCCCATCAGCCCCGGCCACAGCAGCCCGAACTCGAACGACAGGACGGTTCCCGTCACGACGCCGATCGCGAACTGCACGGCCATCACGGCCGACCAGCGCCGGGCCAGCAGCAGGGCCACCGGGTCGCCGCGGCGCAGCCCGCGGTGGTGCATGACCAGGGTGATCAGCGGCAGCGCCACCCCCATCGGCACCAGGATGATGTGGGAGGCGAGGGTGAACGCCATCAGCTGCCGGGCCGGGAGGAGTTGGGCGGGGGCCTCGGCCGCCAGCAGGTGGACCGTGGTGTGCATCGAGCTCCTCGCCTCGCCGGACTGACCGGTCCCGGCCGGCGGGGTGTCGCGGCCGCGGCCCGGGTCCGGTACGCCACGGAAGCACCCTCTGCGCCGATCGGGCGCCCGGGCGGCGCGGTCTTGGCCCACGCGGACCAGTGGCAGCACCCGGTCGGGGTACGCCCCGGATGCCCGCGGGCGGCGGGCGGGGCGGGCTCGGGCCCCGGCCGCACGGCGGCCGGGGCGTGAGCGGTCAGGAGGGCAGGCCGCCGTAGGGGACGGTGATCAGTTCCATGGCGTGGCCCGCCGGGTCCATGAAGTAGACGCCGCGGCCGCCGTCGTTGTGGTTGATCCGCCCCGGAAGGCGGCGCTGCGGGTCGGCGTAGTGCTCGATGCCGCGCTCGCGGATCTTCGCGTACGCGGCGTCGAACTCGTCCTCGGAGACGAGGAAGGCGTAGTGCTGCGGGGTGATGGCCCCTTCGGGCACCGAGGCGAAGTCCAGGGTGACCCCGTCGGCGAGGCCGACCGCGACGAAGGGGCCCCATTCCCCGGTGATGTCGAGGCCGAGGAGATCCGCGAAGAACGCGGCGGACTCCCGGTTGTCACGGGAGTGGACGATGGTGTGGTTGAAGCGAACCGACAAAGGAATGCCTCCAGAGGCATGTCCCGGCACCTCCATGCCTCACCCGGACGGTGACCGGCACGCGATGCCGCAGAAGATCATACGCGGATCCGTCGGCGGGGCAAGCGGCGGAAGTCGGCCCGACCCCAGGCCCGGCAACGCCCCCACCGCGCCCCCGCGGCCCATACAGAAATCCGACGCGGAAGTCTCGTAAGGTGCGGCAGGTCGGACATTCAGTCTCAAAAGGTGCGGACAGTACCTCGACCGGAAGGACCGTCGTGACCGCCGACCACCCGACCGCCGGCCCGCACACCCCGCCGCCCGCACCCGCCGCCGACGAGCGGGCGCCCCGGGGCGTACGCCCCGGACACGGCCACGCCGCGGACTGGATGTTCTGCGGCGTCTACGGCACCGTCCTGGCCAGCGGCCTGCTCGCCGCCCTGGACGAGAAGGGCGGCACGTACACGCCCTTCAGCGACGCGACCTGGGTGCTGGTCACCGCGATCACCGCCGCCCTGGCCCACGGCTACGCCCACCACATGTCCGGGCACCGGCAGGACCCCTCCCGGCGGCGCTGGCGCCTGCTCGCCGTCGAGCTGTGGCACGAGTGGCCGATGGTCGCGGCCGCCCTGCCGACCGTGCTCCTGCTCGTCCTGGCGGGCACCTTCGGCTGGGACGCCCCCGGCACCACCGCCGTGGGCCTCGGCCTCAACACCGCACTGCTCTTCGGCTGGGGCTCGGTCCTCTCGCTGCGCGGGGGGTCACGGCTCCTGCCCGCCCTCGCCGTCGGCGCCGCGGACGCCGCCATCGGGTTCGCGATCATCGTGGCGAACGCCCTGATCAAGTAGCGCCGCGCCTCAGTCCAGCGGCACCACCGCGACGGGCGCCGGACTGTGGTGGACGGCGGCGTGGGCGACGGGCCCGACGTGCGGGCCGAGCGGCACCTTCCGGGTCCGCCGGCCGACGGCCAGCAGCGCCGCCCCCTTCGCGGCGTCCACGAGCCGGGCGCCCGCCGCACCGGTGACGGCCTCGTGGCTGACCCGCACCCCGGAGTACGTCCTCCGCCAGGGCTCAAGAAGCACCTCCAGGGCCTCGGCCGCCCGCTGCCCGAGCTCGTCGCCGATGTGCGGGTCCATCACCCCGGCGTACACGTAGACGGGGGGCAGGCTCCAGCAGTGCAGGACGTGCAGCGCGCCGCCCCGGCGCGCGGCCTCGGTGAACGCGAAGCCGAGGAGCCGGTCGCTGTGGTGCGCGAGATCGACCCCGGCGACGATCCCGCCGTCGGGGGCCGGCCCGGCGCCGCCGCCGTCCGGGGCGCGCACCAGCACGACCGGGTGGCGGGCCGTGGCGACGACGCCCAGCGAGACCGAGCCGGCGAGGAACCCGCCGAGGGCGCCGAGCCCCCGCGAGCCCAGCACCGTCAGCTCCGACTCGTCCGCGGCGCCGCCCAGCACCTCCTCGGGCCGGCCCCGCACGCAGCGCGCGTCCACCTGCTGGGCCCCGGCCTCGCGGCGCGCCCGTTCGACGGCGGCGGCGAGGAGCGCCGCGCAGTCGCCGTCCGGCTCCGAGGCCCTGGCTTCCGCCTGCACGTGCAGCAGGTGAAGCGGCACATCGCGCAGCACCGCCTCGCGCGCCGCCCACGCGACCGCCGCGAGGCTCTCGGGCGAGCCGTCCACGCCCACCGTGACCTGGGCCGTCATGGCATGCCTCCTCGGGGTGTTCCGCGTCTGCGCCGGAGGGTTCCGCATCCACCAGCCTGCCCCGCCGCTGCGGCCGCGAACAGGGCCCAAGGGGGCCGAACGGGGTCCGAACGGGCCCCTCCGCGCCTGCGGGGCGGCAGCCGCAGCCGCCCCTCGCGCGTGTCGCATACGGCCGCCGCCCGCCCGGATGGCGATAGTCGGCGCATGGATACCGCAGTGGCGGTGGTGGCCGCTCTGCTGTCCGCCGCCGCCTTCGGCTTCGCGTCCGTCCTCCAGCAGAAGGCGGCGCAGCAGGCGCCCGCCCAGGAGGCCCTGCGGCTGCGCCTGCTGCTCGGGCTGGCCCGCCGGCCCGCCTGGCTGGCCGGCATGGCCCTCGTCGTCCTCTCGTACGCCCTCCTCGGCCTGGCCCTCGCCTTCGGGCCCCTCGTGCTGGTGCAGCCGCTGGCCGCCACCGACCTCGTCTTCGCGCTGCCGCTGCTCGCCCGCCGCCGGGGGGTGCCGCTGACCCGGCGGGACACGGCCGGGATCGCCTGCACGGCCGGCGGCATCGCCATGTTCCTCGCTGTGCTCCCGCCCTCGGAGGCCGCCCCGGCGCCGACCGCGGGCGAGTGGCTGCCGGTGCTGATCGGCATCGGCGCGGCGGTGGTCGCCCTGGCGGCCGTCGGCCGCAGGAGCCGCGCGGCGGCCCGCACCGCCCTCTACGCGATCGCCGCCGCCCTGATGTTCGCGCTGCTGGACAGCCTGACCAAGAGCGCGGGCGGATGGTTCCGCGGCGAAGGGCTCGACGGGTTCGGGCACTGGGAGCCGTACGCGGTCGTCCTCGTCGGCGTCATCGGGCTGGTGCTGTCGCAGAGTTCGTACCAGGCGGGCTCCCTCGCCATCAGCCTGCCGATCATCGACTGCCTCGAACCGGTCGGCGCGGTGCTGATCGGCGTCGCCCTCTTCGGGGAGCAGCTCGCCACCTCGCCCGCGGCGCTCGCCGTCCAGGCGGTGGGCGCCGCGACGGCGGTCGCGGGCATCGTCGTCCTCGACAGGTCGCCGCTGGCGCAGGCCTGACAGCGGCGCCTGCGGCCGATGTGCCCCGCCGGGCCCGCCGGCCCCGGTCAGCCCTCGGCAGGCGCGCGGAGCAGGCAGCGGACGTCCACGACACCCTCGACGGCGTGCGCGAGCCGCTCGGCCACGGGGATCAGGCGCTCGTCGCGCACCGGACCGGTCAGGGTGGCGACGCCGTGCTCGACCGTCACCCCGACGGCCCCGTGGGAGAGGGGGAACAAGCGCTCGACGACCGTCCGGCGGATCTCGGCGGCCAGCTCCTCGTCCGGCCGGAGGAAGACCTTCAGCAGGTCGGACCGGCTGACGATCCCCCGCAGGGTGCCGCCGCCGTCGACGACCGGAAGGCGTTTGACGTGCCGGACGGCCATGAGGCGGGCCGCTCCGGGGAGCGTGGCGTCGGGGCCCACCGTCACCGCGGGGCTCGTCATCAGCTCCCCGGCGGTGACCGAGCCCGCCTTCGCCGTGTCGGCCAGACGGCGCATCTGCTCGATCATGCCGGGGCGGTGCTCGTGGAACTCCTCCTTCGGCAGCAGGTCGGCCTCGGAGACCACGCCGACGACCCGGCCCTCGCCCTCCACCACCGGGAGCGCGGTGACCTTCCAGCGCCGCATCGCGGCGGCGATGTCCTTGAAGCCGGTGTCCGGTGTGACCGCGACGACCTCGGTGGTCATCACGTCTGCGACGGTGTACGGGCCGGTGACGGAGGTCATGGCGCGCTCCTCGGCGTGCGGGCGGCGAGCGGGGCTCGGCTGCCGTGCGGGGTGCGGACACTTCACTCTGCCCGGCGCGCCGCGGCGGCCGCAGGGCCGCCCGGGGCACACCGGGGGGCCGTCCGGCCCCGGGCCCGCCGCCGGCGCCCCGGTTGCGGCGGCGCGGGGGCGCGCCACCCTGGAAGGGCCCACCGGTCCCCGGAGGGGCCCGACCGGCCCAAGCGCGGCACCGGGCCCGCGGAACAGCCTGGCATCGAAACCTCCGTGCACGAGAGAGAGGGCCGCGCCATGAAGGCACTCGTCTTCCACGGGCCCGGACAGACCTCCTGGCAGGACGTCCCGGACCCCTCGGTCAAGGACGCCGCCGACGCCGTGGTCCGCGTCGACGCCGTCGCCCTCTGCGGCACGGACCTGCACATCGTCAAGGGCGACGTGCCCGAGGTGGCGCCGGGCCGGATCCTCGGCCACGAGGCCGTCGGCACCGTCGTCGAAACCGGCGCCGACGTCCGCGGCGTGCGCCCCGGAGACCGGGTCCTGGTCTCCTGCATCTCGGCCTGCGGCCGGTGCCGGTTCTGCCGGGAGGCCCGCTACGGCCAGTGCCGCGGAGGCGGGGGCTGGGTCCTCGGCCACCTCGTCGACGGCACCCAGGCGGAGTACGTGCGGGTCCCCTTCGCCGACCTCTCCGTCCATCCGCTGCCCGCAACCCTCGCCGACCACGAGGCCGTCCTGTTCGCGGACATCTTCCCCACCGCGTACGAGGTCGGCGTCCTCAGCGGAGGCGTCCGCCCCGGCGACACGGTCGCCGTCGTCGGCGCCGGCCCCGTCGGCCTCGCCGCCATCGCCACCGCCCGCCTCTTCAGCCCGTTCCGCATCATCGCGGTCGACCTCGCGGCCTCCCGCCTGGAAGCCGCCCGCCGGCTCGGCGCCGACGCCACGGCGACCGCACGGGAGGAGCCCGAGCGGCTGGTGGCGGACTTGACCGACGGGCTCGGCGCGGACGTCGTCATGGAGGCCGTCGGCCTGCCGGAGGCGTTCGAGCTGTGCACCAGGATGGTCCGCCCCGGCGGACGGGTCGCGAACATCGGCGTCCACGGCAAGCCGGCCGTCCTCCACCTCGAAGACCTGTGGATCAAGGACGTCACCCTCACCACCGGCCTCGTCGACACCCATTCGACCCCGATGCTCCTGCGCATGGCGGCGGCCGGCCGCCTGCCCGGGGCCGCGCTGGTCACCCACCGCTTCACGCTCGACCGGATGGAGGAGGCGTACGACGTCTTCTCCCGCGCCGGCGACACCGGCGCCCTCAAGGTCGTCCTGGGGGGACCGCAGCACGACACCGTCGCCCTACCGCCCCGGGAGCAGTGATCACCGTGAAGAGCAGCCCGCACACCCCCCGCCCCGCCTCCGGCGCGCCGGCCGGCCGCACCGACCTCGGCCGCCGCCTGGCCGCCCGCCGCTCCTCGCTCGGGCTGAGCCGCGAGGAACTGGGCCGGCGGTGCGGAGCGGACGCCAACTACATCGCCTACCTGGAGGAGCACGCCGCCTCCCCGTCCATCGGCACGCTCATCCGCGTCGCCGACGCCCTCGGCGTCACCGTCGACGACCTGACCGGCGCCAGCTCCGACCGGCCCCCGGGCCGGGCCGAGCCCCGGCGCGACTCGGCACTCGTGCCCCTCGACGAGGCCGAGTGCCGCCGGCTCCTGGGCACCCACGGGGTCGGGCGGATCGCGGTGTTCACCTCCGAGGGCCCTTCCGTCCTCCCCGTCAACTACATGACGGCCGGCCCCGCCATCGCCTTCCGCACCGCCGCCGACACGGCCGCCGCCCGGGCGGGCGGCACCGAGGCGGCCTTCGAGGTCGACCACATCGACGACGTCACCGCCGAGGGCTGGAGTGTGCAGGCAGTCGGCCTGCTCGAAGCCGTCACCGACCCGGACGAGCGCCAGAACCTCGTCGTCACCGCCCGCACCCACCCGTGGGCGGGCGGGATCCGCGTCCACTGGATGAAGCTGACCCCCGTCCGGCTCACCGGCCGCCGCGTGGTGCACGGGTGAGGGGCCCGGCGTCCGCGGCCGCCCCCCGTCGGCCGTGACGGGCCCCTGGCGCTGGGAGTACCGCGCGTACGACCCCGCCGACGAGCGCCTGGTCGAATCGCTGTGCACCCTCGGCAACGGCCGCTTCGCCACCCGCGGCGCGGCCCCCGAGACCACCGCGGACGCCGTCCACTACCCCGCCACCTACCTGGCCGGCTGCTACAACCGCCTCGCCTCGCAGGTGGCCGGCCGCACCGTCGACAACGAGGACCTGGTCCGCCTGCCCGACTGGACCGCCCTGCGCTACCGCTGCCTCCCCGACGGCGCACCGCCCGGCGACTGGCTCACCCCCGACCACCCCGCCCTGCGCAAGTGCCACGTACGCCTGGACCTGGCCGACGGGACCCTCACCCGGCGCATGCTGTTCCAGGACGCCGACGGCCGCCGCCTCGGCGTCACCCACACGCGCCTCGTCCACATGGGCGATCCACACCTGGCCGCGCAGCGCACCGCCTTCCGGGCATACGGCTGGAGCGGCCGCATCGAGGTCGTGTCGGTCCTCGACGGGGACGTCGCCAACACCGGCGTGGACCGCTACCGCGCCTTGGCCGGCCGCCACCTCACCGAGCACCGGGCGGGGGCCGGAGCGGACGGCACCGACTGGCTGGCCTGCACCACGACGGCCTCGCGGATACGGATCGGGCTGGCGGTCCGCACCTCGTGCCGGCCCCTCGCCGCGGCCGGCCGCACCTGCTCGCCGGACCGCGCCACGCAGACGTCCCTCCTGCCTGTCCGGCGCGGGCGGGACGCGGTGGTCGTGAAGACCGCAGCCCTCTTCACCTCCCTCGACCGCCCCACTGCCGACCCCGTGCACCGTGCCCGCGCGCACGCGGGCCGCGCCCCCGACTTCCCGACCCTGCTGGAGTCCCACCGCGCCGCCTGGCAGCCCATCTGGGCCGCGGGGGAGCTGAAGACCCCGGGGGAGACCGGCAGGATCCTGCGCCTGCACGCCTTCCACGTCCTGCAGACCCTCTCCCCGCACACGGCGGAGCTCGACGCCGGCGTACCCGCCCGGGGCCTCCACGGGGAGGCGTACCGCGGACACGTCTTCTGGGACGAGCTGTTCGTCCTGCCCTACCTCACGCTCCACTTCCCCGAAACCGCCCGCGGCCTGCTCATGTACCGCCACCGGCGGCTGCCTGCCGCCCGGGAGGCGGCCCGCCGGACCGGCGCCCGGGGCGCCATGTTCCCGTGGCAGAGCGCCGGTTCGGGGGAGGAGGAGACGCAGCGGCTCCACCTGAACCCGCACTCCGGGCGCTGGCTGCCCGACCACTCCCGCCTCCAGCGCCACGTGGGATCGGCCGTCGCCTGGAACGCCTGGCAGTACGGACTCGCCACCCGGGACACCGGGTTCATGCACGGTCCCGGAGCCGAACTCCTGCTGAGCACGGCCCAGTTCTGGGCCTCCGTCGCATCCTGGGACCCCGGCCTCGGCCGCTACCGGATCCGCGGCGTCGTCGGCCCCGACGAATACCACGACGCCTACCCGGACGCCGCCGCCCCCGGCATCGACGACAACACCTACACCAACGTCACCGCCGCGTGGGCCCTCGCCCGCGCCCTCGACCTCCACGACGAGCTGCCCGCGGCCCGCCGCGCCGACCTCCGCGCACAGCTCGGCCTACGCCCCGGCGACACCGCGGCCTGGAGGGACGTCTCGCACCGCCTCCACGTGCCCTTCCACGCCGGTGTCGTCAGCCAGTTCCACGGCTACGGCGACCTCGCCGAACTCGACTGGGACGGCTACCGCGCCCGCTACGGCGACATCCGCCGCCTCGACCGGATCCTGGAGGCCGAGGGCGACACCCCCAACCGCTACCAGGCCTCCAAACAGGCCGACACCCTCATGCTCGGCCACCTCTTCCGCCCCGCAGAACTGGCCGGGCTCTTCGCCCGCCTCGGGTACACCCTCGACGACGCCCTGTGGGAGCGGACGGTGTCCTACTACCTCCCCCGCACCTGCCACGGCTCCACCCTCAGCAGCGTCGTCCACGGCCGGGTCCTCGCCCGGCAACGGGGCGCCGACGCCTGGCGGTTCTGCCGGGAGGCCCTGCTCGGCGACGTCACCGACGTCCAGGGCGGCACCACCGGCGAGGGGATCCACCTCGGCGCCATGGCCGGCACCCTGGACCTCGTCGAGCGGGCGGTCGTCGGGCTGTACCCCGCCGCGGACGGCCTGTACGTCGACCCCGCCCCGCTCACCGAGATCCCCCGCTCGGTCTTCTCCGTGTGCTGCCTCGGGCACCGCGGGATCGGCATCCGCTTCCTGCCGGGCCGGATCGGCGTGTCCGTCCCGCCCTCGCTCCTCGGGCCGCTGCCGCTGGTCCTCCCCGGCGGCCGCCGCGTCCGGGTCGCCGCGGGGCGCGAACGCTGGTTCCGCCTGCCCGGCGGCTGACCCCCGCCGAGCGGCCCCGGCGCCGGCCCGCTCGCCTGGCGGGCCGCAGCCGCCTCGCCCACGCTGGACGTAGGGAGTCGGAAGGAGTGGGAATGAGCACGCAGCAAGAGGCTCCGCGGATCGTGGTGGGCGTGGAAGGGTCGCCTTCCTCCCGGGCCGCCCTCCGCTGGGCGGTGCGGTACGCCGGACTCGTCGGCGGCCGGGTGGAGGCCGTCACCGCATGGGAGGTCCCCGGCGAGGCGTCGTGGTCCGCCCCCGCCGTGGACGCGACGTTCGACGAGGAGGACGCCGAGCGGCGCCTGGTCGAGGAGGTCCGCACGGTGCTCGGCGAGGACGGCGCCTCCCTGGTCCGCGAGCGCCTGGTCCACGGCCATCCGGTCGAGGTCCTGGTCGACGCGGCCCGGGGTGCCGACATGCTGGTCGTGGGCAGCCGGGGCCGCGGCGGCTTCCGGCGGGCCCTGCTCGGCTCGGTCAGCCAGCAGGTCGCGCTGCACGCCCCGTGCCCGGTGACCATCGTCCGCCCGGACGCACCCGCGGGGTGAGCGCCATGCCCACCGCCTGGGCGGCGGGCCGGTTCCCGGTACGTACGCAGGGCGGAGGTACGCCATGGACGACCGGACGACAGGAGCGGGGGCCAGGCCGCCCCTGCGCAGCGCCGACCGGGCCCGCACCTGGCTTCGCCGCGCCTTCGCCGCGGCCTGCCTGATGGCCGCCGTCTGCGGGGCCGCCGCAGGGTACGCCTCCTGGAGCGACGGAACCCGCGCCGCCGAGGCGGTCGCCCGCGAGCGGCACGCCGTGACGGCCACCACGGTCGGCACGACCGGCTACCGGTCCGGGGACTGGCCGAGCGACCGGACCTCCACCGCGGCCTCCGCCACCTGGCAGTACCCGCCCGGCCGCGGACACACGGGCACCGTGCCCGTCCCGCCCGGCACGCGGAAGGGCGACGCCGTGCGCGTCTGGGTCGACGACCGGGGCAGCGTCGCCTCCGCACCGCCCGGCACCGCCGAAGTCGCCCTGGAGGCCTTCCTCCTCGGCGCGGCGGCGGCCGCCGGGGTCCTCCTCGTGTCGGGGGCCCTCGTCCGCGTCGGCCTCCGCGGCGTCGACACGCGCTGCGCCCGCGCCTGGGAAGCCGAATGGGAGGACGTGGAGCCCCTGTGGAGCGGCCGCCTGCGGCCAGGGCCCGGCGACGGCTGACGGCCGCCCGTCACGAGGGGCCCGCGGGCGGACCGGACAGCCTGTTGTCGACGTCCACGACGCCGTCGACGCTCTGGCAGAGCCGCTCGACCACGGGCAGCAGCTCCGTCCTGGGGACGGTCCCGCTGAGCACCACCACGCCGTCGTCCACGTCCACGGTGACCGACGAGGGGGCGATGCGGAGCGTCCGGACGATCACGTCCTCGACGATCTCCTCGCGGATGGCCTGGTCGCGGCGGAGGAACAGCCGCACCAGGTCGCTGCGGCTGAGCACGCCGACCAGCCGGCCGTCCGCGCCGACGACCGGCAGCCGCTTGACCCCGTGCCGCTGCATCACCCGGGCAGCGCGGACCACGCTCCACTCGGGGCGGGCCGTCACCGCGGGGCTCGACATCAGCTCGCCCGCGGTGGACGTGCCGCCGGCCCGGCGGCGCAGCAGGTCGGCCTCCGAGACGACGCCGACGGGGCGTCCGTCGGCGTCCACCACGGGCACGGCCGTGATGTCGTACTCGTGGAGCAGCCGGGCCACCTCCTTGAACGCCGTCGCCGCCCGGACGCCCACGGGGTGGGGCGTCATCAGGTCGGCGACGCTGCGGTGCCGGATGCCGGCCCTCCCCGCGGGCGGGCCGGGCGGCCCGCCCGCGGGGAGGGGGGCGTCGTCAGCCATGCGCGACCACCGCGACGGGGGCCGCGGAGTGGTGCAGCACCGCGTGGGCGACCGCTCCCAGGTGGGGGCCCAGCGGGGAGCGGCGGCGGCGCCGCCCGACCACGACCAGGCCCGCGCCGCGGCTCTCCTGGACGAGCCGCTCGCCGGGGGACCCCCGGAACACGCTGCTCGTGACCGCCACCTCGGGGTACTTCTGCCGCCAGGGCAGCAGCATGTCCTCGACCATGCGGGTGACGCTCCGGCCGATCTCGCGCTCGTCGTCCGGGTCGGAGAACGGCACGTACGAGTAGGCCGGGGGCAGCTTCCAGCCGTGCACCGCCCGCAGCGGGCAACCCCGCCGCGCCGCCTCCTCGAAGGCGAAGTCGAGCACCCGGTCGCCGGCCTCGTGGATGTCGATGCCGACGACGATCCCCGCACCGGCACCGGCACCGCCACCGGCATCGGCATCGGCATCGGTGCCGGCATCGGTGCCGGTGTCCCGGTCGTCCGGGGCCGCGTCGGCGGTGCGGACGAGGACCACGGGCGTGTCGGTCGCCGCCACGGTCGACAGCGCGACCGAGCCGACCAGGAACCCGACCAGGCCGCCGATGCCGCGCGAGCCCAGCACCAGCAGTGCGGCGTCCGCCGCCTCCGCCGCCAGGGCGGCCGACGGTCGGGCCGTGGGGCAGCGGGTCGTGATCTCCAGCTGCGGATGGCGCCCGTGCAGCTCCTGCGCCGTCTCGGACAGCACCTGATCGGCCCACCGGTCCGCGTCCTGCCCGCCCACCCCCGGGAACACCGGGTCGAGCGGCCAGTCGACGGCGTGGACGAGCCGCAGCGGAACCCGCCGCAGCACGGCTTCACCGGCCGCCCACAGCGCCGCAGCCCGGCTCTCGGGGGAGCCGTCGATGCCGGCCGTCACGTGGTCGTCCATGGGGAGGGGTTCCTTCCTGGGTGAGCCGGACGTCACCACGGCAGCACCTGCCGCGTCCGCCCGGCGGGGGCACCGACGGTGCCGTCGGAGAGGGCCGTCGCGTACGAGGCGACGGCGGCGACCCCATCGAGCCGTTCGACGGGGCCGAGCCGCAGGCGGAGCCGGCCGCGGCGGGCCGCCGTCCCGTCCAGGGTGACGAGGCCGTCCGCGACGCGCACCTCGGCGTCGCGGTTTAGTGCCTCCGCGGCGTCCGGGAGCACCTCGCCGACACGGCGGCGGAACCCGCCGTCCGCAGGGACCGGGACCCAGGCGGCGGCGCACCTCGCGAGCGGCTCCGCGACGTCCCCGACGGGGGTGTCGGGCGTGCCGGAGACGACCTCCCCGGTCATCCGGTCCGCCACCTCGATGCGCTTCATGGGCCCTTCCTGCCGTGCCTCAGCGGCACACGGCCGCCGCCCCCTGCGGGCGTGCCTCCACGATCCGCCGGAGCGCGGGCCCGGGGCGAGGGCCGAACGGGCCCGTCCCGGGGCCGGACGGACCCGCCGGCACCCGCCGGCGGCCGGCGCGGCGTGGGCCGGGACGCACGGGCCGGCGGCCCGTACCGGCGCTACCGAGGACACGTGGTCCTCTCACCGACGGCCGGAGGTGGGGCATGAGCGCAGGCGGGCAGCCTGCCGCGGCCGGTGCGCCACGGCTGCGGCTGGACGAGCTCCTCGAGGAACTCCAGGTCCGCGTCGACGAGCTCAGGGGCGCCCGCGACAGGCTCAACGGCCTCCTCGAAGCGGTCATGTCGGTCGGCCGGGAGCTGGACCTGCCACAGGTGCTGCGCCGCATCGTCGAATCGGCCGTCGTCCTCGTCGACGCCGAGTACGGCGCCCTCGGCGTCATCGGCGACGGGCAGAAGCTCGACGAGTTCCTGCCCGTCGGAGTCAGCGACGAAGTGCGCGCGCAGATCGGGGACCTGCCCTCCGGCCACGGCATCCTCGGCGAGCTGATCCGCCACCCCGAGCCCCTGCGCCTGTCCGAACTGTCGGAGCACCCCACCTCGTACGGGTTCCCCCCGCACCACCCGCCGATGCACTCCTTCCTCGGCGTGCCCATCCGGGTCCGCGAGGCCGTCTTCGGCAACCTCTACCTCACCGAGAAGCGCGGCGGCACCTGCTTCGACGAGGAGGACGAGGCGGTCCTGTCGACCCTCGCGGTCGCCGCCGGCATCGCCATCGAGAACGCCCGGCTCTTCGAGGAGGTCCGCCTGCGCGAGCGCTGGCTGACGGCCAATTCCGACATCACCAGCGCCCTGCTGTCGGGAGTGCCCGAGGACGAGGTCCTGGAGGGCATGCTGGCCCGGGCCATGGACATCACCGGCGCCGACCTCGGAGTCTTCCACCACCTGGGCCCCTCCGGCGAGCTGTGCGGCTCCCTCGCGCTGGGGGAGGGAGCCGAGGCCCACCGCGGCATCACCCCGACCGGCACCCGCGGCACCCTGGTCGAGGCCGCCCTCACCCGCGACGGCCCGGTCACCGTGCGGGACGTGGAGGCCGACCCGGACGCCGCCGTGCAGCCAAACCAGTGGAGGGGCTTCGGGCCGGCGGTCGCCGTCACCGTCGGCACCAAGGAGGGGATCAGCGGCGTCCTGATGCTGGCGCGCCGCCGCGGCCGCCCCGCCTTCGCCGCCTCGGGGGTCGCCGCGCTCCCCGGCTTCGCCGGTCAGGCCGCCCTCGCCCTGGAGCTCGCCGACCGGCGCCGGGACGCCGAGCAGGTGAGCCTGCTGGAGGACCGCGACCGCATCGCCCGCGACCTGCACGACCAGGCCATCCAGCGGCTGTTCGCCACCGGCATGACCCTCCAGAGCGCGCAGCGCTTCGTCGACCACCCCGAGGCGTCCGAGCGGCTCGCCCGCGCCGTCGACGACCTCGACGCCACCATCAAGATCATCCGGTCGACCATTTTCGGGCTGCGCGACCACGAGGCCGGCACCGGGTCCCGGCTGCGCGCCCGCGCCGTCGAGGCCGTCGAAGGGGCCTCCGCCGCCCTCGGCTTCGCCCCCGCCCTCCACATGGAGGGCCTCCTCGACACCGACGTCCCGCCCGCTGTGGCCGACGAGGTCCTCGCCGTGCTCCGCGAGGCCCTCGCGAACGTCGCCCGGCACGCCCGGGCCGCGCACGCGGACGTCTCCGTCGTCGCCGACGACGGCCTGCTGACCGTCACGGTCACGGACGACGGGGTCGGACTCCCCGCCGGCGGCCGCCGCAGCGGCCTGCGCAACCTCGGCGTGCGCGCCGCACGGCTCGGCGGCCGCATGGACGTCGCGGCCCGCGACCGCGGACCCGGCGGAGCGCCCCGCGGCACCCGCCTGGTGTGGCAGGTCCCGCTGTCCCCGCCGACGCTGCGCACCTGATCCGGCCGGCGCCGCGCGGTGCCACGGGGGAGGCGCGGGGTCAGACGGCGCTGCCGCTGCCGTAGGGGGCGTACAGGTCGAGCAGCCGGATCCGCGTGGCGTGCAGGCGGTGGGCGAGGACCTGGCCGACCCACTGGCCGATGGCGTACCCGAAGGCCGGGTCGGCGTCCATCAGCGCCCGCACCCGGTCCGCGTCGAACTCGTAGGCCCGCACGGGGGTCATGGCCTCGGCGCCCAGCCGCCAGGTGCACGGCCTGAACAGCCACGAGCAGCCGACCAGCTCCCCGGCCCCGAGGCTCTCGACCACGGCGGCCCGCCGCCCGGGCACGTGGACGTCCAGGGTCACGGTGCCGGAGCGGACGATCCAGAACCGGTCCGCCCGGCCGCCCTCGCGGAAGATGCGGCTCCCTTCGGCGAAGTTCACCTCGCGGGCCGCCTCCATCAGGCGGGTGCGGTGGTCGGCGGGCAGCGCCGCGGCGATCCGGGTGGGAGAGGGGGTGCTCATCGAGGCCTCCCTGGTTCGGGTCCCTCCAGTCTCGGCCCTGCGCCGCCGGCCCGCACGGGCCCTGCGGGCCCTCCCCGGGCCCGAACGGCCCTGGCGGGAGACGCGCCGGCAGGGCAGCATGTCAGTCACACCACCACTGCTGCCGAGGTGACTGACATGGCATCCACGACATGGACCACCACGGGGGTGTTCACGGGCCCCGGAGGCGTACGGACGGCTGAGGCCGGGACGCTCACGGGAGAGCTCGCGGTGCGCACCACGTGGGAGTCGCAGCAGGCGCACGTCGCCGTCCAGTACGTCGGGGACACCGAGTGGCACCCCCTCGCCGGCAGTCCCGTGCCCTGCCCCGCGCCCGAGGTCGGCCGCACCGTCCACCAGGGCGCGGTGGACGCCGTACGGGCGGGCGGGGCGGTCCCCTTCACGCTCCCGCCAGCCGCCCGGGGCGCGTACGGCACGCCCACGCAGGCCGGCGGCTGAGCCCGGCCGGGCGGCCGGGCCGGCACCAAGCGCCGGCCCGGCGGCAGCGGCGGCGGCCCGCGCCGCGGGCCGGGCCTCCGGCGGCTGCCGGCGGGTGGCGACCCCGTCCGGGCCGGAGAAGGCGCTCACTGCGCCCGGCTCCGGCCCCCCTGCTCCGCGGCCGGCGGGCGCCCGTCAGGAGGGCAGGTCGACCCGGAGGTGGCCCGACAGGGCGTGCAGGAAGTCCGCCGCGTCGAAGAGCCGGCCGGCGGAGGCGACGCCCGCCGTACGGGTGCGCCCGTCGAGGATGCGCTCGACGGCCTCCACCACCAGCGGGGCGGTGACGGCGTAGATGTCGGTGCCCCGGGCGACGGCCCGCCGCCGCGTCCCGGCGTACTCGACGACGACGTCGACCACGAACGCCTGGTCGGACCGGCCGTCCGCGGACACCGCCGCCGGCGCGGGGGAGTCCGGCGACACGACGTCCTGCGCGGCCCCGACCGTCATGTAGGTGCGGACTTCGGGGACGTCCAGATGGCTCGGCACGGTCACCACGTCCGCCATGGTGAACTCGGCGATCACCTCGCGCGGCCCCACGGGCGGCGGAAAGTCCCACTGCACGCTCGCGGGGGCGTCGTGCCGGTACCGCAGCCCGCCCCCGGTGAAGACGACGCGCCCGCCGCCCCGCCGCTCCCGCGAGACGGCACCCGCCCGGCGGGTCCCCTCGGTGGGGTGCCAGCTGCTGAGCGCGTACGCGACGTGCACCTCGTCCGCCGCGGTCCGGCCGTCCAGCGCCGCCGTGGCCAGCAGGTCGCCGAGGGCCCCGTAGAAGGCCATCGCCGGCAGGACCACCGTGCCCGCCTCGCGGGCCCGGTCGGCGAAGGCGCCGAACGTGTCGGCGTTGGCCTCGATCTCGGCGGCCACGTCCACGTACGGGATCCCGGCGCGCAGCGCCGCCTCGACCACCGGGGCGGCCGTGTACGCGAACGGCCCGGCGCAGTTGACCACGGCGGCCGCCCCGGCCAGCGCCCGGTCCAGGGAGGCCGGGTCCTCCACCGTCGCCGGCCGGGCCTCGCATCCCGTCGCGGCGGCCGCCGCGGCGAGCTTCGCCGCGTCCCGTCCCGACAGCACCGGGACGAACCCGCGCCGGCGCAGCTCCGCGACCACGAAGCGCCCGGTGTGCCCGTACGCGCCGAACACCGCGACCGTCCGAGCCGATCCCCTCGCCGATCCCATCGAAAACCATCCCCATTCCGGAACGACCGGCCCGCCGCTGCGGCGGGCTCGGCAACACGCCCCATCCTCGCCACCACCCGGGCCGCCCGGCGAGTGTCGGGAACGACACCACCCGTACACTTTCCGACATGACTGCAGTGGCCCTGGCCGTCACCGACGGAATGCTCCACTTCGAAATGGCCCTCGCCCTGGAGGTGTTCGGCTCCGACCTGCGCCACATCGCGGACCCCTGGTACGAGCTCTCCCTGTGCGGCCCCGAGGCCGTCAGCACGGGCCGGTTCCGCCTGGAGCCGGACGCGGGCCTCGACTCCCTGCCCCGGGCGCACACCGTGATCGTCCCCGGCTGGGCGGACACCGGTGCCGCACCGCCCGCGCAGCTCGTCGACGCGGTCCGCGCCGCCCACCTGGCCGGCGCGCGCATCGTCTCCCTGTGCACCGGCGCGTACGTCCTCGCCGCGGCCGGGGTGCTGGACGGGCTGCGGGCGACCACGCACTGGGCGCACGCCGCGGACCTGGCCGCCCGCCACCCGCGGGTCACCGTCGACCCCGACGTCCTGTTCGTCGACAACGGCAGCGTCCTCACCTCCGCCGGCAAGGCCGCCGCGATGGACCTGTGCCTGCACCTGGTCCGCCTCGACCACGGCGCGGCGGCCGCCAACGCGCTCGCCCGCCGCCTCGTCGTACCGCCGCAACGGGAGGGCGGCCAGGCCCAGTTCGTGACGACCCCGCTCCCCGAGCCCGGCAGCCACCCGCTCGCCGCACTCTTCCCCTGGGCCCTCCAGCGGCTCGACCGGCCCCTCACCGTCGAGGACCTCGCCCGGCGTGCCGCGATGAGCTCGCGCCAGCTCACCCGCCACTTCCGAGCCGTGGCCGGCACCACTCCGCTCCAGTGGCTGCACACCCAGCGCATCCGGCGCGCCCAGGCCCTGCTGGAGACGACCGACGACACCGTCGACGTGATCGCCGCCGCCACCGGCATGGGCACCGCCACCACCCTGCGCCGCCACTTCCAGCGCACCGTCGGCGTCCCCCCGGACACCTACCGGCGCACCTTCCGCCTGCGCCGCCCCGGCCTCACCGCCTCTCCCTGAGGGCGGGACGCGGCCCCCGCGCGGGGGAACGGTCCCGACCGCGGTGCTGCTCTCCGCCCGGGATCAGGCCGAGGCGGCGGGCTCCGTGCGCCCCAGGGCCCAGCGGTGCAGGTGCCCGCCGCCGTCCTCGGTGAGCCAGGTGCCGTCGCCCAGGACGGTCACGTCCCTGCCGACGGCGGCCGGGTAGGCGAGCCGGCCGAGCGGGCGCAGCGATGCCGCGTCGATCAGCCAGTGCCGCGTCTGCGGCGGCCCGCCCGCCGGGAACACGCGGCCGGGCACCAGGACGTGGCGCCCGTCGAGGACCTCGGCGGAGCGGAACTCGTCCTCCTGCGGGTCGACGGCCAGCTCCGCCAGGTCGAGCACCGCCACCTGCCCGCCGGAAGCGGTGTCGTACACGGCCAGCTCGTCGCGGTCGTCGTCGGGCCAGACGTGCTCGGCGTACCGCTGGGTCAGCGTGCGGGAGCCGGGGAGGAAGCCCGCCAGCGCGTGCATCCACGTACCGCCGGCGATGCGGATCCCGTCGCCGGCATCCGCGGACCCGGTGGGCTCGGCCCACCACGTCGACCAGCTGTGCCAGGCGGTCCAGCACGACACCGCCACGGCGCCGCCGTCCGGGCGCCAGCCCAGCACCACGCCCGACGCCAGCGAGCGGAGCTGCTGCCGGCCCACGACCGCGCCGGTCGCCGCGTCCAGGAACAGCAGCCGGTCCCAGACGTAGCTCCGCCCCGGCTCGGCGTCGTACACCAGGGCCGCCTGCGCCCGGTCCGGCTCCGGCGTCGGCACGACGACCGCGACCAGGCGGCCGTCCGGGCTGAGCGCCGGCGCGGACCGGGCGCGGGGCGTGCCGTGCCACGGGTCGTGGGCGAACGTCCACCGCGTCCCGCCGTCCGGGCCCACGGCCCGTACGGAGGCGGCGCCGGCCACCAGGAACCCGCCGTCGGGCGTGGGGGCCGCCCGCTCCTGCTCCTCCACCCGGAGGGAGACGACCGGGCCGGCGTCGGTGCCTGCGAGGAACTCCTCCCGGTCGTACACCTGCAACAGCCCGCCCGCGCGGACGAGGAGCCGCCCTCCGGCGGCCACCTCGACGGTGCCCCGCGCCCGGACGGCGCCGAGCGGCACCACGTCGACCAGTTCGTCACCCGCTGTGTTCACCCCCGCATGCTCGCAAGCCGGCCGCGCCCGCCGCGGACACTCGGTGGCCGTCTACGAAGCCGCCGGCACGGTCGGCGGCGGAGCCCGCACGGAGGAGCTGACCCTCCCGGGGTTCCGGCACGACCCCTGCTCGGCCGTCCACCCGCTGGGCG
>NZ_RPSE01000479.1:0-4157 GCF_003949955.1 Streptomyces sp. WAC05292 | reverse complement strand
GTGGGCGGGAGCCTGCCGGTCGGGGTCGGAGACCTCCGGGGGTCGGCCTGGAGCCCGGCCCCGCAGACCCCTTTCACCCCGCCGGCATCAGCGGAGCCGGGTCGGTGGCCTGCCTGAATGCTCCGTGACCGCGGGAAACGCCGTCCAGGGTGTTTCCCGGAGCGGAAGCGCGTCAGACCGCCACGGGCTGCCGGACGCGGGCGGCGGGAGCGCTGCGGGGGCGCAAGTGTTTCGCACAGTGGACAGCGGCTGCGTCGGGGCAGATCACGCGGAGGTGCGGCAGGGTGGGCAGGCCCCCAAGCGAAACGGCTGAGGCGACGGAACGGCAGGTCACCGGGGTGCCGTCTCACCCGGATGCCGCACCCCGCCGTGCCGCGGGCGGGTCGTGCGGGCAGGGTGGGGCAGGGCCGCTCGCGGCCCCGACCGGCGCCTCGTGCCGAACGGCACGCCCGGGGCCGCTGCCGTGGCGGCCGGCCCCGCGCCCGACCCCGAGGAGAACCCCCATGGCACCCTTGCCGGACCCCCGCTGGAGGCATGCCGTCGTCACCGGCGGCGCGGGATTCGTGGGCTCGCACCTGTGCGCCGCCCTCCTCGCCCAAGGCACCGACGTGACCTGCTTCGACGACTTCAGCACCGGCCTGCCGGACAATACGGCCGACCTGCACGGCCATCCCGGCTTCACCCTGCGCCGGGTCGACGTCAGCCGGCCGTTCACCGTCGACCGCCCGCCCGACCTCGTGCTGCACCTGGCCTCCCCGGCGTCCCCCGCCGACTACCTCCGGCTGCCGCTGCACACCCTGGACGCCGGCAGCCTCGGCACCCGCAACGCCCTGGAGCTGGCCCGGCGCAGCGGAGCCCGGTTCGTGCTCGCCTCCACCTCCGAGGTGTACGGGGACCCGCACGAGCACCCGCAGAGCGAGGCCTACTGGGGCAACGTCAACCCGGTGGGGCCGCGCAGCGTGTACGACGAGGCCAAGAGGTTCGCCGAGGCGCTCACCACCGCGCACGGCGCCGCCCACGGCACCGACACCTGCATCGTCCGGCTGTTCAACACCTACGGGCCCGGGATGCGCGGCCACGACGGGCGCGCCGTCCCCACGTTCGTCCGCCAGGCCCTCGACGGCGAGCCGCTGACGGTGACCGGCGACGGCCGGCAGAGCCGCTCCCTGTGCTACGTCGACGACACCGTCGCCGGGATCCTCGCCGCTGCCGCCCACGGCATGCGCGGCCCCGTCAACATCGGCAACCCGGACGAGATCACCATGCTGGACCTCGCCCACCGCATCATCGAACTCACCGGGTCCGCCTCGCGGATACGCTTCATCGCCCGACCGGTCGACGACCCGGCGGTCCGCCGCCCCGACATCACGCTCGCGCGCGGCAAACTCCAGTGGGAGCCGCGCACCGACATGGCGGACGGCCTGCGGCGGACCATCGCCTGGTTCCGCCACGGCGGCCCGGACCGCCCCGCGCCGAGTCCCTCCGGAACCTGAAGGACGGTCAGCCATGCGCGTCCTCGGCATCAACGCCCTCTTCCACGACCCCGCAGCCGCCCTCGTCATCGACGGCCGGACCGTGGCCGCCGCCGAAGAGGAACGGTTCAGCAGACGCAAACACGGCAAGCGGCCCGTGCCGTTCTCCGCGTGGGAACTCCCCGTCGAATCCGCCCGCTGGTGCCTGCGCAAGTCCGGCCTCCGCCCGGAGGACCTCGACGCCGTCGCCTACTCCTACGATCCGCAACTCGCCCGCCCGGCCGACGCCATGGGCCTGGACGACCCCTGGGACCACCTCCGCCAGACATACGCCCGCGAAGCCCCCGGCTTCCTGGCGTCCGCCCTCCCCGGGCTCGACCCCGCGAAGGTCCGCTTCGTCCCGCACCACATGGCGCACGCCGCGTCCGCCGCGTTCGCCGCCGACCGGGCCGAGCGCAGCTCCGTCCTCGTCCTCGACGGCCGCGGCGAACGCGCCTCCCACCTCGCGGCCCGGCGCACCGGCGCCTCCCTGGAGCCGCTGTGCGCGCAGGAACTCCCGCACTCCCTCGGCCTCGTGTACGAGGAACTGACCGCCCACCTCGGATTCCTGCGCTCCTCCGACGAGTTCAAGGTGATGGCCCTAGCCTCGTACGGCACTCCGCGGATGCTGCCCGAGCTGCGGCGCCACGTCCACCCCACCGGCGACGGCGGGTTCCGGGCGGCGGGCGTCCCCTGGCACGAGTTCTGCCCGCCCCGCGGCCCCGACGAGCCGTGGACCCGCGACCACGCCGACACCGCCGCCTCCGCGCAGGCCGTCCTGGAGGAGACCCTGCTCGACCTGGTGCGCTGGCTCCACGGCCGCACCGGCGACCGGACGCTCACCCTCGCCGGCGGCGTCGCCCTCAACTGCGTGGCCAACTCGCGGATCGCCCGCGAGGGCCCCTTCGACCGGGTGTGGGTCCAGCCCGCCGCGGGTGACGCCGGCACGGCGCTGGGCGCGGCCCTCCTCACGGCCGCCGGCGCGGGCGACGACCCCGGCCCGATGGACGGCGCCGACCTCGGCCGCGAATGGTCCGACGCCGAGCTGGGAGCCTGGCTGAAGTCGGCGGGGGTCCCCTTCGACCGCCCCCCGGACATCGCGGCCGCCGTCGCGGAAGCCCTCGCCGACAACGCCGTCGTCGCCTGGTTCCAAGGCCGCTCCGAATACGGGCCCCGCGCCCTCGGCCACCGTTCGCTGCTCGCCCACCCCGGACACGCCGGCAACCTCGAACGGCTCAACGACGTCAAGGGCCGCGAGCAGTTCCGGCCCGTCGCCCCGATGGTCCTCGCCGACCGGGCCGCCGAGCTCTTCGACGGCCCGCTCCCCAGCCCGTACATGCTGTTCGTCCACGACGTGCGGCCGGGCTGGGCCGAGCGGATCCCGGCCGTCGTCCACGTCGACGGGACAGCCCGCATCCAGACCGTCGACGCGGCCCGCGAACCCCTCGTCGCCCGCATGCTGGAGGCGTTCGAACGGCTCACCGGGCTGCCCGTCGTCGTCAACACCAGCCTCAACACCGCCGGCCGGCCGATGGTCGACGACCCGCGGGACGCCCTGGAGTGCTTCGGATCCGCGCCGGTCGACCTGCTCGCCATCGGGCCGTACGCCGTCCGCCGCGGCGCCCTGTTCCGCACCTCCCCCGAGGGGTGGTCCGCATGACCGCCCCCGCGCCCCGCTACGCCGTCGTCATCCCCACGGTCGGCCGCCCGCAGCTGGCCGCCTGCCTGGAGGCCCTGGCCGCCGCCCGCGGCCCGGGCCCCGGCCGGGTCGTCGTCGTCCACGACCGGCCCGGCCCCGGCGGGACCCTGCCGCCGCTCGGCATCCCCGACGCGCTGGCGTCGCGGACGCTCCTCGTCCCCGGGAGCGCCCGCGGCCCCGCCGCCGCCCGGAACGCGGGCTGGCGGGCCGCGGGCCCCGTCCCCTGGGTCGTCTTCCTCGACGACGACGTGGTGCCCGGCCCCGACTGGGCCCAGGCGCTCGCCCACGACCTCGCGGCCGCCGGACCCGCGACGGCCGCCGTCACCGCCCGGATCGAGGTGCCCCTGCCGGAGGACCGCCGCCCCACCGACTGGGAACGCTGCACCGCCGGCCTGGCCACCGCCCGCTGGATCACCGCCGACATGGCCTTCCGCACCGCCGCCCTGCGCGCAGCCGACGGCTTCGACGAACGGTTCCGGCGGGCGTTCCGCGAAGACGCCGACCTGGCCCTGCGCCTCCGGGCCGGAGGCTGGACCCTCGCCGAGGGCACACGCCGCACCCGCCACCCCGTCCGGCCCGCGGACCGCTGGATCTCGGTCCGCACCCAGGCCGGCAACGCCGACGACGTCCTCATGGACCGGCTCCACGGGCGCGGCTGGCGGCGCCGGGCCGCGGCCCCGCTCGGCCGCCGCCCCGCCCACCTCGCCGTCACCGCCGCCGCCTGCGCGTCCGCGGTGTGCGCGCTCCTCGGCCGCCGCCGCGCCGCCGCCTGGTGCGCGGCCGCCTGGCTCGCCGGCACCGCCGAGTTCGCCGCGGCCAGGATCGCGCCCGGGCCCCGGACCCGCGACGAAATCGCCACCATGGCGGCGACGAGCGTCCTCATCCCGCCCGCGGCCGCCTGGCACTGGGCCCGCGGCCTCGCCGCGCACCGGCGCGTGCCCCCCACC
>NZ_RPSE01000478.1:0-4166 GCF_003949955.1 Streptomyces sp. WAC05292 | reverse complement strand
GTTTCGGTACGGTTCGTGCCGCGGTGGGGGCGGTGCCGCGGAGAGGGCGCATTCGCCCAGGATGGCGCAACCGGGCTGCTGTGCACAGGGTTTCGGTACGCCGGCCCGCGCGAGGGGCGGGGGGCGGCCTCCGGGCCGGGCGGCGCCTCCCCGGACGGAATCCGTTCGCGGGCCCCGGGAGGCCTGTGCGAGACTCCCCGTCGATCTTGGAGGTTCCGTGCCTGTCCGACGTACGTCCTCGGCGGCGGTCTTCGCGGGGGCGGCTGCCGGCGCCGCCGCCCGTGGCCCCGCCACGGCGGGGTTCCGGTGAAGCTGCCCGTCACCGTCCACGAGGCCCGCCTGGGGGCCCGGGAGTTCAGGGTGGTCCGGCCCGCCAGGCCCCTGGCGCGTGCGGCGCTCGTCGACCGCGACCGGCACGTCGACGCCTACCTCGACGAGGACGCGGCGCGCAGCGTCGCCGCCCTCTGGCTGCTCGCCGCCCGCTCGCCCCGCTCGCTGCTCCACCTGCCCCTGCGAGCCGATCGGTCTCCCGTACCCGAGGCACCGGGCCCCTGTGCCGGCCGGCTCGACCTGGTGCTGCTGCACCACTCGCTCCAGTTCGCCCCGTCCCGCTGGAAGCAGCTGCGCGGCCGTCTCGGCCGCGGCCGTCCCGCGTCCGTGGCAGTGCCCGGAACGGAGCGCGCTCGGGCCGCGGGGGCCGGCCACGGCGCCCGCCACCACCGGGAGAACCGCGACCTGCTCCACCAGCACGTGCACGCCGAGACCCTGTTCGTGACGGGGAGCGCGAAGGTGTTCCGGGACACCGCGGAGCGCTTCCTCGAGGTCGCCCGCGAGGGCCCGGGCCACGCCCCGGCCCACAGGCGCTGCCCGCACTTCTGCACCCGCCTGTACATGAACGCCGGCATCCTCGCCAACGGCCGTGAGATCCACATCCAGTACCGGGACCGGTGGGACGTGTGAGCTCCGGCTGACGGGCCTGCCGGGATACTCGTGCCATGACGAACTCCCCTGCCTCTGCAGTCCCTTACTCCCGCATCAAGATCCGTGTCGGGGGGCTGGTGTTCTGCGGAAACGACATCGCGCTGATCCGCCGCGACCGCGCCGACTCGACCCATTACACCCTTCCCGGCGGCAACGTCGAGGACGGCGAGGACCTCGTCGCCGCGCTCGGCCGGGAGCTCGCCGAGGAACTGCTCCTGGACACGGCGGCGGCGCGGGGCGGCGACCTGCTCTGGGTGGTCGACCAGCGCGTCTCCCGCCCCGGCCCCACCCCTCCCCCGCGCAAGCTCCATCTCGTCTACCGCTTCCACATCGAACCTGGGGTCCGCGCGACCCTCGCCGAAACGGAGGTCGACGAGCTCCCCGACGGCGGTCACGAGGTCGGGGTGGTCGAGTGGGTCGACTACCGCGAGACCGCCGGGCTGCCCGTCTTCCCGCCGATCGGGCGCGCCCTCGCCGCCCTCCCCCATCCCCGCGCCGCCGTTGCCGACGCGGCCCTGGAGGCCGTCACCGACGCCACCTACACGTGGGTGTGACCGGCCGGGACGCAGGGGCCGCGGCGCCGGCGCCGGCCGGAGCGGCCGCCGGGCCGCCGTGGCGCGCCGTGTCCGGGGCGACTCTTGCCCCGTGTTCGTAATACGTATAACTTGACCGCGTCGAGGAGGGTGCGCCGGCCTGCAGGACGCGGCCCCGGCCTTCCCGGCGCGCCCGTCCCCCGCGATCCGTCGCCACACCGAGAAACCAGGCATGACCAGCACCGTCACCTCCCTGTCGCCCGACACCATCGCCCGGCTGCCCAAGGCCGTGCTCCACGACCACCTCGACGGCGGCCTGCGCCCCGCGACCCTGGTCGAGCTCGCCGCGTCCGTCGGCCACCGGCTGCCGACCGCCGACCCCGCCGAACTCGCGGCCTGGTACGTCGAGGCCGCCGGCTCCGGCGACCTCGTCCGGTACATCGGCACCTTCGAGCACACCCTCGCCGTGATGCAGCACCGCGAGGGCCTGCTGCGGACAGCCGAGGAGTACGTCCTCGACCTCGCCGCGGACGGCGTCGTCTACGGCGAGGTGCGGTACGCGCCCGAGCTGATGGTGCGCGGCGGGCTCACCCTGGGCGAGGTCGTGGAGGCGGTCCAGGAAGGGCTCGCCACCGGCATGGCCAAGGCCGCCGCGGACGGCACCCCCGTCCGGGTCGGCACCCTGCTGTGCGGCATGCGCATGTTCGACCGGACCCGCGAGATCGCCGACCTGGCCGTGGCCTACCGGGACGCCGGCGTCGTCGGCTTCGACATCGCCGGTGCCGAGGACGGCTTCCCGCCGGCCGACCACCTGGCCGCGTTCGCGCACCTGCGCTCCGAGAGCGTGCCCTTCACCATCCACGCCGGCGAGGCCCACGGCCTGCCCAGCATCCACCAGGCCGTGCAGACCTGCGGCGCCCTGCGCATCGGGCACGGCGTCCGCATCACCGACGACATCGTCGACGGCCGGCCCGGGCCGCTGGCGTCCTGGATACGCGACCGCCGGATCGCCCTGGAGATGTGCCCCACCTCCAACCTCCAGACCGGCGCAGCCGCGTCGATCGCCACCCACCCGATCACCGAACTGCGGAAGCTCGGCTTCCGGGTGACCGTGAACACCGACAACCGGCTCGTGTCCGGCACGTCCATGACCCGCGAGATGTCGCTGCTGGTGGACGAGGCCGGCTGGACCCTCGACGACCTCCGCGCGGTCACCGTCGACGCGCTGGAGAGCGCCTTCATCCCCCTGGCGGAGCGCGAGGCGCTCATCGCCGACGTGGTGCTGCCCGCGTACGCGGCGCACGCCTGACCCGACGGACCGGCCGCCCCTCCCCGGGGCGGCCGGCACCCCCTTGTAGGCCCTGTAGGAGGGACGGACGATGACCCGGCGCATCGAGGACCTGCGGATCGGCTTCATCGGACACGGGCGGCACGCCCGCGCCAACCTCTACCCCGCCCTCGCACTCGCCGGCGGCCGGCTCACGAGCATCGCCACCCGCGACGCCGCGGCGGCCGCCCGCGCCGCGGCCCTGCACGGGGCGGCCCGCGGGCACGGCGACCACCGGCGGATGCTCGCCGAGGACGGCCTCGACGCGGTGTTCGTCAGCGTCGCCCCCGAGGACCAGGCCGCCGTCACCGAGGACTGCCTGCGGGCCGGCGCCCACGTCTTCGCGGAGAAGCCGCTCGGCCTGGACGAGGCGGAGGCCCGCCGTGTCGCGGACACCGCGGAGCGGGCCGGGCGCAGTGTGGCCGTCGGGTTCATGAAGCGCCACGCCCCGGCCTACCGGCGGCTGGCGGCGCTCACGGCCGACGAGGAGGCGTTCGGGCGGGTGCTGTCCTTCCACGCGTTCTTCGCGTTCAGCCCGTGGACGGACACGCTCCGGGACGACACGTACGTGAAGTTCGGCGCCGTCCACGTCGTCGACCTCCTCCGGTGGCTGTTCGGGGAGGTGGCGGAGGTCTCCGGGCACACCAACTCCCGGGGCTCCGACATCAGCATGGCGGCGACGCTGCGGTTCCGCAGCGGGGTGATCGGCAACCTCACGCTCGCCGGGGTGCCGGCCTGGAGCCGCGAGCAGGAGGAGCTCACCGTGACGGGGCAGCGCGGTTTCGCCCGGGTCGAGAACCTCACCACCCTCACCCACCACCACGCGCGAGGCGCCGAGCCGGGCCGCGGTGAGGCCTGGCAGGAGATGGACGAGGACACCGTCGTCGTCCGCTCGGTGAACTCGCCCGCCTCCGGCGGCCACCAGGACCTGTACCTGCGGGGGTTCGCCGGGGAGGTGCGCCACTTCCTGGAAGCGGTCGCCAACGGCACCCCGCAGGCGGCCTCGGCGGCGGACAACACCGCCACGATGGCGCTGTGCGACGAGCTGCTGCGCAGCCTGCGTCGCTGCTGAGCGCGGACCGAGTGCGGCCGAACCTCTGAAGTTGCTCAAACCGGGCTTGGGCGGCCTCCGCCGCGGGGCATCGTCGGGGCACGACCGGCACGGAGAGGAAACGGGGGGCAGAGGATGGAAGTCGTCCTGGCCATCGCAGTGGTCATCATCGTCGTGGGCTTCAAGGTGTGGCTCTCGGACGGGCGCCCGAAGCGGCGCAAGAGCTGGTGGAGCAGCGGCGGCTCCTCGGGAGGCGGCGGCGGGTGCGGTTCGT
>NZ_RPSE01000477.1:0-4178 GCF_003949955.1 Streptomyces sp. WAC05292 | reverse complement strand
CGCCACCACCACCGCCGCGAAACCCCGCACAGCACGCCCTGCCTTCACAACCCCACCCCTGACGTCACACGGTCGATCACTGCGTTGATCATGCCACTACTCACTGTCATGCCCGGACCAATTGCGCGCGCCCGCCTGCCGGCAAGCGTGCCGGCGCAGACACCGGCCCAACCCCTCTTGCGCCTCCTGTGGTTGCTGCACGGTGGTGCAGCGCGGCGGGGGGTTGCGGTGAGCGACGTACGGGCGCCCGCCCTCAGCGGCCGCCCGCCCCGTCGCGCGGCCAGCGCGCCGGCCCGTAGAGCCGCTGCACGGCTTCGACGTCCGCGGCCGCGAGTTCGCGCCGGCCGTCGCCGCCCGACGCCGTCATCACGGAGTCGGTGTCGGTCCTCGTGTGGCCCAGGCCCAGGGCGTGGCCGATCTCGTGCACCGCGGCGGCCTGGAGGTCGGTGAGCAGCCCGGGCCGGTTCGTCCAGGTCGGGGCGTCGTTGAAGTGGACGTCGCCGGCGAAGGGTTCGGGTGCCGTCGCGGAGGGCGGCGGCCACGCATGCCCCAGCACCATCGCGTTGTCGTCGAAGGGCGGCGTGCCGAGGAAGGCCGGCGGATCGCCGTGTTCGCGCACCAGGAATCCGACGAGGACGTCCACGCGGTACAGCCGGGTCAGCGCCTGCACGGCCCGTGCCTGCGCACGGTCGAAGGCCGGCCCGAAGCGGACCGCGAGCGCGAGCCCGTGCACGGCGCCGGCGGCCGCGAGCGGCGGAGGGACGTGGCGGAACGTCAGCGGCGTCACCGCGGCCCAGGTGGCGAAGGCCTGCGCGACCGCGGAGGCGGTCTGCGCCGGCGTCAGGTCCTCGGTGTGCCGCATGAACCCGTACGTCAGGTCCGTACGGGGCCAGGCGCGGATCGTGGGCACCGCCCGGGGCACCGCCGCCGCGCCGGGCAGCAGGTCCGGCACCCCGCAGCGCGGCCGGCGCAGCTGCGCCAGGGTGCGCTCGCCCGTCTCGCCGTCGGCTTCGAGCCCGAAGCACTCCTGGTACCTGCGGACCGCGTCGGCCAGCGGCTCGTCGTAGTGGTCGACGGCGCGCGGCGAGTGGGGTGCGTACCCCAGCCGCCGCAGGTACGCGTACAGCGTCGCGACCTCGGGGCCGTGGTCGCCCCTCTTCAGTGGCTGCAGCGGCGCCTTCGGCATCCGCGCCTCCCGGAATCGGTGCGGCCGGGGGCCGGGCACGCGGGACCCGGCAGCAGGGGGATCATCCGCGGAGTGGTGCTGCTTCCACGATAGGAGCCGCCCGGGCCGGCGCAACCCAGCGGCCGCCCGCGCTCACTCCTCGTCGTCCCAGCCCTCGTCCTCGTCCCAGTCCTCGTCCTCGTACTCCGCCGCGACGTACGCGAGCGGCTCGGCCACCCAGCCCGCGGCGAGCACGAGCCGGGAGGACCGCTGCACCGCGAGGAAGCCGAACGGCCGGTCGAACCGGACGTCGATGGTCCGCACCCGGTACGGAGGCGGCGGCAGCACGCCGGCCCCCACCGCGCCGAAAGCGGTGACGGCGGCGGCCTCGAACCCCTTCGCGTGGAACCGCGCCACCGCCGCCTGCCGGCCCGCATCGATCAGGAGCGGCTCCCGGACGGCCCCGGGGAAGTGGCCGGCCGCATCGCGCGTGCGGGCGGTCTCCAGGCCGAACAGCCCGGCGTGCTCCAGCAGGTCGTGCTCGGCGTCCACGGAGAAGGCGACGGTGTCGACGCTCAGCCGCGGCTCGGGCCGGTACGCCGCCCCGACGCCGACCCGGAGCCCCGGCCCCGGCGCTCCCTCGGGCAGGGCGAAGCCGTCCACCGACGGCACCGCCCGGGTCGCGGCGGCGATGCCGCCGGCCAGCACCTGCCCCGCCGGGGCGTCCGCGGCGCCGAGGACGAGGTGGACGTCCACCCCGCCGTCTCCGACGACCTCCAGTACGGTGACTGGCCCGGCGGGCGTCCCCGCGACCCGTACGCGGTGGAGCAGCGAGGTCGTACGGAGCAGCCGCAGGACCTCCCGGCCGGCCCACGGCCCCTCCCGCATGGTCCCCGGCCACTCCCGGAACGGCCGCAGCCACCGCAGACGCAGCGCCAGCGCCGACGCCAGGACCAGCCGGGTGTCCGCGGTCGGCTCCACCGGCATCCGATCAACGAGGCCGCCCGTCCGCGCGGCCGCCCACTCGTCGAGCAGCACCCGGTCGGCCACCGGGTCGCCCCCGAGGGTCCCCTGCGCCTCCTCGGGCAGTCCGGCCGCCCACTCCGGGTCGAGCGGCAGGTCCGCCCGCGTCCACAGTCCGGTCGCGGCCTGAAGACCCCGCACGCGCCCCAGTGCGGCCAGCAGCTCCCGAGCCGCGCCGGCGGCCCGCCCGGCGGGTATGCCGAGCGCCCCGGCCAGCTCCGCCCGGGCCCGGCCGCCGGCCCCGTCCGCCAGCAGCGCCAGCAGCGGCCAGACCCCGGCGGCGGTCAACACGGTCCCCGTACGCCCGTCGGCCGCGACAGCGGCCTCGACCCAGCGGCCGGTCAGTCGGTTGACCGCCCGAACCGTCGAACTCCTCGCACTCATGCGCGGAGCCTACGGCCGCCCCGCCCCCGCCCCGGAACGCTTTTTTACGCCCCCAGGCCGTCAGGACGCCCTGGTGTACCGGGAGGCGGCTCCTTCCCGCTTGTACGCCTCGACCCGGTGCCATGCGTCCGTCCACTGGCGGACCTCGTGCTCCCGTGTCACGCCACAGGCCCGCACGAAGTGCAGCAGTACCGTCTCGCTGCACCCGCGCCTGCCCTTGAGGACGTCCCCGATGGTGGTGCTGGGCAGGCGGCTCACCTTGCCGGCCCCGGGGACGGCGGCCCGCTCCTCCAGCGTGCGCAGCGTGGGCTGCCCGGCGGCCACCCTGAGCTCCCGCATCGCCTGGAGGAGCTCGGCGGGCTCCAGCACGTAGGCAAGCGCCGGCGCGCTCCTCGGGAGGGGAACGGCGGTGCCCCGCGCGTCGACGGCCGCCTTCGCCGCCCGCTGCCAGAGCCTCTTCGCCTCGGCGACCGAACCGCCGCAGCACCGTGCGTACGCCTCGACGGTCTTCCACGGCGGCAGGCTGCGGCCCTTGTCCGCCCGGCACAGCGCCGCAGCCGAGGCGGGCCGGCCCATCTGCTTCGACGTCTGCGCCATGCGGCTGTAGGAGAGCCAGGAGGGGCGGAGCGACCGGAGCCACTCCGCCAGTTCCCTCCTGGCCGCCTCAGCACGGGCGCTCGTCCCGCGCCCCACCGCTACCGCGAGCGGCGGGAGGGGAGGACCTGCACCAGCCGGCGCACCAGCTCGATGCCCAGCAGGCCGCCGACGCCGACGGTGATCGCGGCCGTCTGCAGGTCCATCCCGGCGACGACCAGGCCGGTGAAGACCCCGAGGACGAGCACCACCATGACGGCGGGGACGGCGGGGATCAGCGGGGAGACGGGGGTGCGCTCCCCCTGTGCGTGCGTGTCGTTGTTTGCCTTGCGGTCCACAATCACCTCGCGACTGGTAGTCAACTCGACGGATGCCTTTGCAATCTGACGGCCTGCCAGGGCCGGGAGATCAGACACCTCCGGCAAATTCTTTCGGCCCGCATGCCCCGCGCATAGCGCGTGCGAGTCGGAGAACCGGGACACGGAGGCGGAACGGCCCGCGACCGCGCCGCCCCGCACTCGCGGCCTGCCCGCCGACCTGCAGCGGAGCGGGAGCGAGCGTTCCGCGCGAAGGTGGGACGAACTGAAACGGGCGGTAGCGGGGCCGCGGTGGGCTGAGGCACTCTCTCTCTTGTTCGCGCACACCGTAGTTGAGGAGAGGGTCATGCAAGGGCCGTAGGGGTGCCGTGTGGCCGCACTGATCCGGGGGGACGTACGCCTTCTGGTGAACGGCCTGCCCTCCTTCCCGTCACGGATGCGCACCGTGGCCCTGGAGCCCGCGCTTGCTCTCTTCTGCTCCACCTCGGCCTTTCCGGCCGGTAGTCAACTCGACACGCACCACATCGGGCCAGAACCTGTGCCAGCGGGTTCCCCCGAGCACTGGCGCCGTCAGGCCCTGGACCCCCAGGCCCTGACGGCGCTGCTGCTTGGGGGAACCCGCTGGCACAGGTTCTGGCCCGATGTGGTGCGTGTCGAGTTGACTACCGGCCGGAAAGGCCGAGGTGGAGCAGAAG
>NZ_RPSE01000476.1:0-4216 GCF_003949955.1 Streptomyces sp. WAC05292 | reverse complement strand
CCGCCGCCCGCCCCGCCGGAGCAGGAGCGCCAGGCCCTGCGCCGCCAGGCGCTCGAAGGCATCGCCGCCGGCGGGGCCGCCGGGCTCCGGGAGCAGCGGCGCCCGGGCACCGTGCCCCGTCAGGCCAAGGTCGGCGACCGGTACGTCGAACTCGCCCGAGAGCGCAAGGACAAGGTCTTCGTCATCCTCGCCGAGTTCGGTGACCAGGTGGACAACACGACCGAGTTCGAGGGCAAGCCCCGCTTCGGCGGGACCCCCGGCCCCCGCCACAACACGATCGGCAAGCCGTCCCGCGAGGACAACCACACCCTGTGGCGGAAGGACTTCGACCGGGCCTACTACCAGGAGCAGTTCTTCTCCACCGAGCCCCGGTCGGCGTCCGTCCGGGCCTACTACCGCCTCCAGTCCTCCGGGCGCTACGACATGGACGGGCACGTCACCGACTGGGTGCGGCTCCCCTGGAACGAGGCCCGCTACGGCACCGACAACTGCTCCGAGCCGGGCCAGTGCCGCACCAACTGGGACATGGTCCGCGACGCCACCGCCGCCTGGTACGACGCCGAGCGCGCCAAGGGCCGCACGCCGGAGCAGATCAAGGCGCAGCTCGCCGAGTACGACGTGTGGGACCGCTACGACGCCGACCGCGACGGCAACTTCGACGAGCCGGACGGCTACCTCGACCACCTGGTGATCGTGCACGCCGGCAAGGACCAGACGTGGGGCGGCGGCGCCCAGGGCAAGGACGCCGTCTGGGCGCACCGCTGGTTCGCCTACTGGGACCGGGCCGGCAGTGCCGGGCCCGACGGCAACAAGGCGGGCGGCACGCCCGTCGGCGCCAGCGGCATCTGGGCGGGCGACTACCTGACGGGCGGCGAGAACAGCGGCGCCGGCCTGTTCGCCCACGAGTACGGCCACGACCTGGGCCTGCCCGACCTGTACAGCTCGGACGGCGACAACAGCGTCAACTACTGGTCGCTGATGTCCTCCGGCTCGTACCTCGCCAAGGGCCGCAACACCACCGGCGCGTTCCCGGGAGACCTCGACCCGTGGAGCAAGCTCCAGCTGGGCTGGCTCGACTACACGGAGGCGGACGCGGGGCGCAGGACGCGCGCCGTGCTCGGCGTGTCCGGCTACAACACGGATGACCCGCAGGCACTGCTCGTGCACCTGCCGCCGTCGGTAACGCGCACCGAGCTGGCCGAGCCGTACGAGGGCGCGAGCCAGTGGTGGAGCGGCACCGGGGACCTCATGGACAACACCCTCGGCAGGACGGTCGACCTGACGGGGGCGGCCGCGGGCCGGCCGGCCCGGCTGGACGCCCGCGTCTGGTACGACATCGAGCAGGACTTCGACTTCCTGACGGTGGAGGCCTCCACCGACGGCGCGGTGTGGACGGCCCTGCCGGGCGCGGTCGGCGGGGCGCCGATCCCCGCGAAGGGCGTCTCCGGCACCTCGGGCGGCTGGGCGGAGCTGTCCGTCCCGCTGGACCGGTTCGCGGGCACCTCCTTCCGGCTGCGGCTGCGGGTGACCTCCGACGGCAACACCCATGGCAAGGGCGTCGCGTTCGACGACATCCGGATCACGGCGGACGGCCGCGAGGTGCTGCGCGACGGCGCGGAGCAGGGCGCGAACGGCTGGACGGCGGTCAAGTGGTCGCGCACGGAGGGGCGTACGGGCAGTGCGGAGCACCCGCGCGCGTACCTGGTCGAGAACCGCCGGCACACCGGGTACGGGGCGTACCTGAAGACGGGCCCGTACAACTTCGGGTTCACCGGCGACCGGGTGGAGTTCTACCCGTACCAGCAGGGCGTGCTGATCTGGCTGTGGGACACGGCCTACAGCGACAACACCACGAAGGCGCACCCGGGCGCCGGCATGCTGCTGCCGGTCGACGCCCGGCCGGAGCCGCTGCGGCACGCGGACGGCTCGCTGCTGAACGCCCGGGCCCAGACGTTCGACGCGCCGTTCTCGCTGCGGGCCTCGGACCGGATCGTGCTCCACAAGGCGGGGACGCCGACGGTGGTCCCGGCGCGGCCGGGCGTGTCCGTCTTCGACGACCGCCGCGGCTCCTACTGGCACCCGGACCTGCCGCAGGTCGGGGTGAAGGTGCCCGACACGGGGACGCGGATCGCGGTGGTGAAGGAGGCCGCCGGGGGCGCGCTGGCAACGGTGCAGGTCAGCCCGTCGTCCTGACCCGGGTCGCGGGCCCCTGACGGGGGCGGCCCGTCGGCCTCGTCGGGCCGGCGGGCCGCCGGGCGGCGGTATCGGGGCTCAGGTGGTGAGCAGGCGGTCGAAGAAGGAGCGGTAGCGCCGGAAGGCCAGCCTGAGGTCCTCGGTTGCGACCTCCTCGCCGCTGCCCCACTGCTTCTCCAACTCCTCCTTGTGGGAGGCGAACGTGCCGGCCAGGTGCTGCATGACGGCCGCCACCAGCTCGTCGGCCTCCCGGACGGACTCCCGCGGGTCGTCGACGAAGTCGCTCTGGATGCGGCTCCACCGCTCCCGGAAGTCCGCGGCCTCGGACTCCGGCATCAGCCGCTGGCCGCCGCCCCGGTCCGCGTCGTCCGCGTCGTCCGCACCGGTGCCGGCGCGGGCACCGGTCCCGGTTCCGCCCGCCGCACCGGTGTCTTCGGCCGCGTCCTCGGCCGTGCCCTCCTCCTCGGATCCGGGCAGCGGGGCGGCCTCGCCCGGGTAGGAGGGGGCGCCGCCCCCGCCGCCGGCGGCCGTGTCCGGTCCGCCGCGCGGCTGCGCCAGCTCCTCGGTGCTCAGCCCGCCGTACGGCCGGTCCGTGCCGGCGGGCCGGGTGCCTTCGTCCGCGGACCCGAAGTCGTCGGGGTCGCGTGTCACGTGGTCGTTCATGGCTCCTCCGTCCGCTGCCGGCCCCCGGGGGCGACGAGGAGTTCGTCGAACAGGGCCCGGTAGTGCACCATCGCCCCGCGCAGTTCCTCCGTGGTCGCGCTTCCGGCGCCGCTGCGGATGTGTACGTCGTGGGCGCTGCGGTAGTGCTCCAGAGTGCGGCCGTGTTCCACCGACAGGTCCTGGAGCTGCTGCCGGTAGCCGTCGGTCGGGTAGCCGCGGTCCCGCATGACGCGGGTGACGAGGGAGTCGGCGTCGGCCACGGCCGTCTGCGGCTGGTCGACGAACCGCTCCTGGATCCGCCCCCAGTCGCGGGCGTACTGCTCCCGCGCCTCGGGAGGGAGTTCCCGGATCTCCAGGGAGTCGTGGCGCCGTTCGCGGCTCCGCAGCTCCCGCTCCGCGGACCTGCGGCCGCCCGACTGCTCGACCGTGCGGTCGTACTCGGGGCCGAACCGGCGCTGCAGACGGCGTCGGCGGGTCATCATCCGCACGCCCACGCCGATGAGGATCAGCAGCAAGGCGCAGGCCACGATGATCGCGATGAGGGTTTCCGTTGACATGGTGCCTCCATGGCCTTGCGTCGAAGCTCACGGCACCTGCCCCTGCCGGCCGCGGCGAAACGCACCCGCCGCCCGCGCCGGGGCTCCGGCCTCGCGACTGCCGCGCCCGCGTTTCCGGGCGGCCGGGCCGGGCAGGCGCCGCTGCGGACGGGCGCGCCGCGCGAGCGCGCCGGCGTGCGGCCGAGCCGGAGCGGCCGGAGAGGAGAGCACCCGTGAGGAAACGTTCCGAGTCGGAGCCGAGACGACTGCTCGCCCTCTATTTGGGCGATCATCTCGCGGGCGCCACCGCTGGTCTGGAGCTGATGCGGCGCATCGCCCGGCAGCACCGGGGCGGCCCCGCCGCGGCCCGTCTCGCCCGGCTGGCCGCGGAGGCCGAGGAGGACCGGGACGCGCTGCGGGAGGTGATGACGGCGCTCGACCTCCCCCTGTCGTCCGGGCGCGCAGCCCTCGGTTGGCTGGGTGAGAAGGCCGGCCGGCTCAAGCTCAACGGCCGCCTGCTGAGCCGCTCCCCGCTCAGCGACGCGGTCGAGTTGGAGGCCATGCGGCTCGGCGTCGAGGGGAAGGCCGACTGCCGGCGCTCCCTCCAGGCCGTCGCCGACACCGACCCGCGCATCGACCGGGGCCGCATCGACGCCCGCCTCGCCGGCGCCCGGCACCAGTCCGACGTGCTGGGGATGCTGCTGCCGGTAGCCGTCGGTCGGGTAGCCGCGGTCCCGCATGACGCGGGTGACGAGGGAGTCGGCGTCGGCCACGGCCGTCTGCGGCTGGTCGACGAACCGCTCCTGGATCCGCCCCCAGTCGCG
>NZ_RPSE01000475.1:0-4221 GCF_003949955.1 Streptomyces sp. WAC05292 | reverse complement strand
CCCCCGCCCCGTCCGGCCGGCGGTTCGCGCCAGCCGGACGGGGCGGGGGCGGGCTGGCGGCGCCCGATCCGGACCGAGTGGAGCCGGGGCAGGTCGGTGCGGCGCCGCAGGTCCGAGGTGGCCAGGGCGATGCGTACGCCGTTCCAGTCCTCGCCGGTGCGCTGGGCGACCGAGGCGCGCAGCACCAGCCGGCCCGTGTCGTCGCCCTGCCGGTGGGCGAGGCGGTACGCGGGCACCCAGACCGCGCCCGGAACCCCGTACTCCACCTCCAGTTCGACCTCGACCCCGGCGGCGGCTTCGGCGGCCGTCCCGGGCGCGCCGGTGCGGGCCAGGGTGAGGACCGCGGAGACGGTGGCGGCCACGTGCGCCTGCGGCGCGTCGCCGGAGGCGCGGGCGAGCCGGTCCTCGGCGACGGCGAGCTCGTGCCCGGCGCGCAGCAGTTCCTCCTCCAGCTCTGCCAGCCGCGCCTGGAGGGCGGCCAGCCGCCGGTCCACGAAGTCGGCCAGCTCCAGCCACGCCTCGACGGGCGTCCGGCGCTGCGCGTCCTCGCGCCGGCGCGCCGGCGGCGCCGGATGCAGCCCGCCCGCCTCCTCGATCAGCGTCAGCTGCCGGTCACGGCGGGCCTGCACGGCCGCATGCCGGTCGCGGAGCCGCTCGGCCGCCTCCCGCAGCTCGTGCGGCGTGCGCGGGTCGGCGGGCTCCGCCTCGACCTCCACCCGCGCCTCCACGACGCGGACGCGCGGCGCGCCGAGGACGCGGGCCCGCAGCGATCCGGGGTCCAGCGAGCGGGGCAGCCCCGTCACCCGCAGCCGTCCGTCCGGCGGGACGGTGCCGCGGGCGAGCCGCCGGCACAGTGCGCCCTGTGCGTACACCACGACGGAATCCAGGGTCGATTCCCACCGTGCGGTCCGAGCCGTCATGCGTGCTGCCCCCCGACGTGCGTCCGTGCTGAGCGAAGCCTACCCACCTGCCGTACCGGCGCCCGCGGCGGTGCCGCTCACCTGCCGCCCGTGAAGGCACCGGCCGGTACGGACAGCTCGTGGCCGGTGGAGAAGCGGAGGCGCACCTCCGACTCCGTCCACGTCGCGGACCGGATGCCCTCCGCCCCCAGGCGGGTGTCGATGCGCAGCCAGTGCCCGTACGAGGCATCGGGCTGCCTGCCGACCACCATCCGGTACGAGTCGTCCCCCGACAGGTCGCGGAGGTGCTCCACCCTCAGGAAGTAGCGAGAGCCGTCGTAGGGCAGGGCGGAGGGCGAGGCGCTGCGGTACACCACCTCCGTCCGCGGCCACGACGCGGCCGCCGGCACGGAGATGCTCAGCAGGACGCCGGCCGCGACGCCCAGCAGGAGCATGCCGATTCCGCGCCGCCGTCGGCGGCCGCCCGCGCCGCCGGCGGCCGGGCCGGGGGTGAACGTACTGCTGATGGAATCCCTCCGATGACCGCGCCGCTCCGCCCCCTCGGACGGAAGCCGGCTCTGCGGGAAGGACGCAGAACCGGGCCGATCGGTTGTCGCCGGCGGTCACGGGCCGCGCCGGTGAATCCTTTTCGGCGGACGGCGCCTCTTGTACACGTGCCGACAGTCGTCGGACCAGGAAGGCGGAGGAAGAACATGGTCGTCGGAATTGCAGTGGCGGTCGGAGCGGTGCTCGTGTGCACGTGCGTGTACGCGGTCTCGCGCAGGCGGGGGCGGACGCGTGGCTGAGTACGCGTGGCCCGGCGAGCAGTTGGTCGCGGCCGCCCGGCGCGGCGACGTCGACTCGCTCACGGCGCTGGTGTCGGGATCGCACCCGAACGTGCAGAGGTTCGCGCACTCCCTGTGCGCCACACCCGAGGACGCACAGGACGCCGCCCAGGAGGCGCTGATCATCCTGTACCGGAAGATCGGGACGCTCCGCGCGTCCGGCGCCCTCGCGTCGTGGATGTTCCGCATCGTCCGCAACGAGTGCCTGCGGCGCGCCCGGACGATCGGACGGGACACCGCACCGCTGCGGGACGAGGCCCGGCCCTCCGCCGAGGAGGAGGCCCTCCAGAGGCTGGAGGCGGGCCGGGTGGCGGCGGCGATCGCCGCGCTGCCCGCCGAGCACCGGCAGGTGCTGATCATGCGGGACGTCCAGGGACTGAGCGGGCGGATGGTCGCCGACGCGCTCGGGATCGGCACGGCCGCGATGAAGTCGCGGCTCCACCGGGCCCGAGCCGAGGTCCGGAGCCGGCTCGGCGATGTGGACGGCGTACGGGCGGGAGGCGGACGGTGAAGACGGCGACGACCGGGAAGGGCGGCGGGCCGGACTACGCGAGCGCGTCCCTGCCCCGGCACCTGGCCCGCGGCGCGGTCGGCTTCGGCTCGCTGATCGGGGGGACGGCCCTGGCGTTCACCGTCGGCCCGATCGCCCTGCTGCTTGTGCCGGTGGGGCTGGTGGCGCTCAGGGGGTGCCCGATGTGCTGGACGATCGGCCTCGTCCAGACCGTCTCCCGGGGGCGCCTCCGGCGCTCCTGCGAGGACGGCCGCTGCACCCTGACCGTCCCGGCCCGCCCGTCCTGACGGCGCCGGCGCGGCGCCCCGCACGGGGGCCGGGGCGCCGCGCCGGCCGCCCCGCCCCCCGCGGGCGGGGCGGCCAGGGGCCCCGGGAGGGGGTCAGGACCGGGACGTGATGTGGTCGAGGACGGCGGTGAACTCCGCCGTCGGGGAGAAGTCCACGTACTCGCAGTCCTCCAGGGCGACAGGGGCGTGTCCCGGCGGCCAGTGGAACGCCTGCCCCGCCTCGTAGACCTCCTCGCCGTCCTTCGTCACCATCTTCAGCCGGCCCTTGAGCATGTAGCCCCAGTGGGGGCAAAGGCACAGGTCGTCGGGCATGCCCTGCAGCGCCGGGCGGAGGTCCGCCCCTGCCGGCAGCCGTACGAAGGCGACGCCGACCGGCTGCGTGCGGAGTTCGACGCCGTCGCCCTCGACCGCCGCCGGTGTGTCGCCCCGGGTGATCGCCGTCATGGCTGCCTCGCTTCCCACGGCCGCAGAGGTGTTCGCCTTTCCAGCGTGGCCGCGCTCGCCGGGGCGCGCCAGGCGGGCGCCGGCGGCCGGTGCGCCGCGGCGTACCGGGTGCCGCGGGAGCGGGGCCGGGGGATCCTGGTCCCGGGCGGTGCGGAACCGCCCCCGTCTGCGGACGGTGGCCGTACGGGAGCGGGTGGTCGCCCGTGTGGGGTGACGGAGAGGCGTACGAGCCGTACATCGGCCGGTGGAGCCGGCGCGTGGCGGGGGAGTTCGTCCGCCGGCTGGACGTGCCGGAGGGGGCGGCGTGGTGGGACGTCGGCTGCGGTACGGGCGCCGTCACCCGCGCCGTCCTGGAGGCGGCGGACCCCGGCCGGGTCGTGGGCGCCGACCCGTCGGAGAGCTATCTGCGGTACGCGCGGCGCACCGTCGGCGACCCGCGGGCCGGCTTCGTGCGCGCCGACGCCCGACGGCTGCCCGCGCCGGACGGGGCGGCAGGCGCCGCGGTCAGCGGACTGGTCCTCAACTTCGTGCCCGAACCGGCCCGCGCGGTCGCCGAGATGCTCCGGGTGGTGCGCCCCGGGGGCCTGGCCGCGGTGTACGTGTGGGACTACACGCAGGGCGGCATGGAACTCCTGCGGCACTTCTGGGACGCCGCGGCGGAGGTGGACGCGGGCGCCGGGCCGCTGGACGAGGGCGCCCGATTCCCGCTGTGCGCACCCGAACCGCTGCGGCTGCTGCTGCGCGGATCCGGGCTGGCCGACGTCTCCGTCGGCGAGATCGTGGTCCCGACCCGCTTCCGGGACTTCGCCGACTACTGGGAGCCGTTCCGGGGCGGACAGGGCCCGGCGCCCTCGTACCTGGCCGCCCTGCCGGAAGCGCGGCGCGAACTCCTGCGGGAGCGGCTGAGGGCGTCCCTGCCCGCCGCGGCCGACGGATCGATCACCCTGTCCGCCCGGGCCTGGACCGCCCGGGGCAGGCGCCCCTACCGGTGAGACCCACCAGGACGGCCCGAGTGGTGGGCACTCGCCGGCGAACGCCCACCACGAGCATCCGGGGCGGACCGCCGGGCGCGCCGGGGGCGGGGCGGGGGGGCGCGCCCGCGCCCGGGGGGGGGGGCGGGGGGGGGGGGCCCCCGGGGGGCGGGGCTCGGGGGGCGCCCCCCGGGGGGGGGGGGGAGGGAGGGGGGCGGCGGCCCGCGCGGCCCCGCCCGGGGGCGGCTGCGCGCCCGCCTGGAC
>NZ_RPSE01000474.1:0-4245 GCF_003949955.1 Streptomyces sp. WAC05292 | reverse complement strand
GGTCCGCACCCCGGGCCGGCGCCCGCGCACCCCGGCTCGGCGCCCGCACCGCGGGTCCGCGTCACCTCCCTCGTCTCGGCGCCCGCACCCCGGGTCCGCGCCCGCCCGGCTCGGCGTCCGCACCCCGGGTCGGCGTCCGTATCCCGGCTCGGCGTCCGTATCGCGCGTCGGCGTCCGTATCGCGCGTCGGCGCCCGCACCTCGTCTCGGCGCCCGCACCTCGGGTCGGCGTCCGCACCCGGGTCGGCGTCCGCCCCCTGCTCCGCTCCCGCACCTGGGGCGCCGCCAGGCCGGATCCCGCCCTCGCGGATCCCGCCCCGACGGTGTCCGCCTCCCCTTCGGCACAATGGCCCGCATGACCTCCGAGACGACCGCCGCCCCCGCCGGGCCCGCCGACGCCGGTGCGCCCGCTCCCCTGACGGTCGGGTTCGACCTCGACATGACCCTCATCGACTCGCGGCCCGGCATCAGGGCCGCGTACCTGGCGCTGTCGGCGGAGACGGGTACGTACATCGACGCCGACGCCGCGGTCTCCCGGCTGGGGCCGCCGCTCGCCGAGGAGCTGGCGCACTGGTTCCCGCCGGGCGAGGTCGAGGCCGTCGCGGACCGCTACCGGGAGATCTACCCGGCCTACGCGATCGAGCCGACGCTCGCCCTGCCCGGCGCCCGGGAGGCGGTGCAGGCGGTGCGGGAGCTCGGGGGCCGCACCGTCGTCGTCACGGCGAAGCACGAGCCGAACGCCCGCCTCCACCTGGACCACCTCGGGATCCGCCCGGACGCGGTCGTGGGCTGGCTGTGGGCCGAGGCGAAGGCGGTGGCGCTGCGCGAGCACGGAGCACAGGTGTACGTCGGCGACCACGTCGGGGACGTCCGCGGTGCGCGGGCGGCCGGCGCGGTGTCGGTCGCGGTGGCGACGGGGCCGTGCCCGGAGCGGGAGCTGCGGGAGGCCGGGGCGGACGTCGTCCTGCCCGACCTGACGGCCCTGCCGGCGTGGCTGGCCGGATTCGCCCGCATCCGGAACCCCTGACGGCGCCTCGGCCCGCGCCCTCGACCGAGCCGGTCCCGCGCCCCGTACGCCCCGGCTACGCCTGCCCGTCCGCCCCGACGGCCGCGCGGGCGGCCCGGCGCTGGGCCGCCGCCGACCGCAGGACCCCGGCGGCGGAGATCGCGAAGCCGACGCCCATCAGCATGCAGACCGCCCAGGCGTACGGCGGAAAGGGTTCGACGTCCAGGAACAGCGGGGCCATCGTGGCCAGTGTGGCCAGGGCGCCCGCGATGAACACGACGCCGCCGGCCTTCACGAGGCCGTCGCCGGGCCGCGGTTCGTCGGGGTGAGGAGTAGCAGTCACTCCACCAGGGTAGTTCCCTGGCCTGAGCGGCCGACAGCCGTGGAGCCGGTGAAGGTCCGGGGAACGTCTTGTCACCTGCTCAACGCCCACTAGCCTGGAGTCGGCGGGTCACCCATGGCCCGCTGCGCTGTTATCCGGAGCCGCCGCGGCGGCCCACCGGACCCGACGAGCACAAGGACAGAGGACGGACGTGCCCACCGGCAAGGTCAAGTGGTTCAACAGTGAGAAGGGCTTCGGCTTTCTCTCCCGAGACGACGGCGGCGACGTCTTCGTGCACTCGTCGGTACTCCCGGCCGGGGTCGACGCCCTCAAGCCGGGCCAGCGGGTCGAGTTCGGCGTCGTCGCCGGGCAGCGCGGCGACCAGGCGCTGTCCGTGACGGTGCTCGACCCGGCGCCGTCGGTGGCGGCCGCCCAGCGGCGCAAGCCGGACGAGCTGGCGTCGATCGTGCAGGACCTCACCACCCTGCTGGAGAACATCACGCCGATGCTGGAGCGCGGCCGCTACCCCGACAAGGGCCACGGCACGAAGATCGCAGGCCTGCTCCGCGCGGTCGCCGACCAGCTGGACGTCTGAGCCGCCGCCGGCCCCGCGCCGACCGCCGGCCGGCCGCCCGCCCCGGTGCCCCGCCGCTCCCCGCGAGCGGCGGGGCACCGGCGTGACGCACGGGCGGGTACGGGGCCGGGCGCGTCCTACGGGAACGCCAGCGCGTCCGGCGCCACCGCCGGGACCAGCCCTTCCGCCGCGGCCCGCGTCAGCAGTCCGCGGACCGCCGCGTACCCGTCCTCGCCGAGGTCGGCGGTGAACTCGTTCACGTACAGCCCGATGTGCTGGTCGGCGACGGCCGGGTCCAGCTCCTGCGCGTGGGCGCGCACGTACGGCCGGGAGGCCTCCGGGTCGTCCCACGCCATCCGCACCGAGGTCCGCGCGGACTCCGCCAGCGCGCGCAGGGTCTCGGGCCCCAGCGAGCGCCTGGCGATGATCGCGCCGAGCGGGATCGGCAGGCCGGTGGAGGTCTCCCAGTGCTCTCCCATGTCGGCGAGGCAGTGCAGCCCGTAGTCCCGGTAGGTGAACCGGGCCTCGTGGATGACGAGCCCCGCGTCGACCCGGCCGTCGCGCACCGCCGGCATGATCTCGTGGAACGGCAGCACGACCACCTCGCCGACCCCGCCGGGCAGCACGTCCGCCGCCCACAGCCGGAACAGCAGGTAGGCCGTGGAGCGCTCGCTCGGCACCGCGACCGTCCGCCCCGCCAGGTCCAGGCCCGGCTCGCGGGCCAGCACCAGCGGCCCGCAGCCCCGGCCGAGCGCGCCGCCGCACGGCAGCAGCGCGTACTCGCCGAGCACCCACGGCAGGACGGCGTACGACACCTTCAGCACGTCGAGCTCGCCGCGCTCGGCCATGCCGTTGGTGATGTCGATGTCGGCGAAGGTGACGTCGAGGGCGGGCGCGCCCGGCACCCGGCCGTGCGCCCACGCGTCGAAGACGAACGTGTCGTTCGGGCACGGCGAGTAGGCGATCCTCAGCGCGGCGCCCGGGTCACGGTCGGCCGCGGTGCTCACGGCGGTGCTCATGCTGCTCTCCCCAGTGGACGAGTACGGGCCCCAGCGCGCGGAATCCCGCGGTGAGGGCGGCGAGCGCGTCCCCGATCCGCCAGGCGTCGCGGTCCCGCGGGCCGACGGCGTTCGAGATGCCGCGGACCTCCAGGACCGGCAGCCCGTGCGCCGCGGCGGCCTCGGCGACCCCGAAGCCCTCCATGGCCTCGGCGCCGGCGAGCGGGTGCCGGGCGGCGAGGGCGGCGGCACGCTCGGCGGTGCCGGTGACGGTGGAGACGGTCAGGACGGGCGCCGCCAGCGCCCCGGCGGCCTCCGCGGCCTGCGCGGCGAGCTCGGCGGGCGGCAGGTGCACGCTCCGTCCGAAGCCGAGCTCCTGCACGGGGACGAAGCCGTCCGCGGTCTCGGCCCCGAGGTCGGCGGCGACGATCGCGTCGGCGACGACGAGGGAGCCGGGCGGGGCGGCCGGCTGGAAGCCCCCGCCGATCCCGGCGGAGACGACGAGCGCGTAGTCGCCGAGCGCGAGCGCCGTCGCCGTCGCGGCCGCCGCGGCGGCCGGCCCGACGCCTCCGGCGAGCACGTCGGCGGCGAGCCCCGGCAGGTCGCGGCGCAGGACGGCGTAGCCGCCCGGCAGGGTGCGCGGCTCCGGCACCGCCGGATCCGGATGAGGGGTGAGCCCGGCGGCGACGGAGTCCGCCTCCGCCGCCACCGCGGTCACGATGAGCGCGCGCACCGTCGCCTGCGCGGTTACTTCAGCTTGACGTTGAAGGCCCACACGGCGAGCGGCTTGCCTTCCGCGCTGACCTGGACGATGTTCAGCTTCTTGGAGGACGGGGCCTCGCCCTGGCCGCCGGTGGCGAAGATGTCGGCGCCCGGGAAGCTGCGGTAGGTGTTCGAGGACGGCTCGGTGATCGGCTGGCCGTCCAGGACCGCCTGCCACCGGTTGCCGTCCTCGACGACCTCGGGCTCGACGCCCAGGCGCAGCGTGTCGCCGCGGCCGTAGTCGATGGTCTTGGCGTCCCTGATGTCGGTGAGGCACTCCTGGACCTTGTCCATGGAGAGTTCCTTGGAGTCCGTGCAGGCGGCCTCGGCGGACACAGACGACGAGCCGACCGTCACGGTCGCGAGCGGCGTCGGCTTGTCGCAGGCCGAAAGGAGGAGGAGGCCGGCGGACACGGCTCCGAGAGCCGCGACGCTGCGGCGGCCCTTACCCGAGATAAGCGGTGCGGTCATGAGCCGAAGGCTATCGGGCCGGTCGCCCCCGCCGCCGCACGGGGTCCCGCCGACCTGCGGCGCGCCGCCGCGCCGCGTCCCCCGCCTGCCGCAGCCGCCGCCCGCCTGCCGCC
>NZ_RPSE01000473.1:0-4301 GCF_003949955.1 Streptomyces sp. WAC05292 | reverse complement strand
GCCCCGGACCCCGCGGCCGCCCCGGCGCCCGCGGGAGCCGCCCCGGCCGTGCTCCACCTGGCCGACACCGGCGCGGCGGACCCGCCGGCGGTGCTCACCGTCCACGGCTGCTGGTACCCGTCGGCCGACCCCACCGGCGACCGCGTGGCGTTCATCTGCGACCGCGCCGGCGTGCCGCAGCTGTGGAGCGGCCCGGCGAACGGCTCGGAGGCCCACGTCCTCGACGCCGACCCCGACCCCGTCACCGAGGTGTCGTGGTCGCCCGACGGCCGGTGGATCGCGTACACCTCGGCGCCCGGCGGCGGTGCGGGGACGGTGTCGGTGCGGGGAGCGGTCTAGGGGCATGCGGGCCTCTTCGAGGGCTTCCGGGGGACTGTCACCGCTCGGTGTCGGTTGTCAGACGATGCCGTGGGTCTGGAGCCAGATCTCCAGCGAAGCCACCTGCCACAGGGTGCTGGCTCCGCGTTTCGTGCGGTGGCGCGCGGGGTCGGCGAGCATGTCGTCCACGCGGCCCTGGTCGAAGATACCGCGCCGGCGCGCCTCGGGGGCGGTCAGCGCGTCGCGTACGCGGGTCAGGACCGGTTCGGCCATGTGACGGACGGCGGGCACCGGGAAGTAGCCCTTCGGCCGGTCGACGACCTCGCGGGGCAGGACCTGCCGGCCGACGTCCTTGAGGATGCCCTTGCCTCCCTGGCCGAGTTTCAGCTCGGGGGGGCAGGCGGCGGCCAGTTCGACCAGCTCGTGGTCGAGGAACGGCACGCGCGCTTCCAGGCCCCAGGCCATGGTCATGTTGTCGACGCGCTTCACGGGGTCGTCGGCCATCAGCGCGTGGACGTCGAGGCGCAGGGTGGCGTCGAGCGCGGTCTGCGCCCCGGGGGCGGCCATGTGGGCCGCGACGAACTCGCGCGGGGTGTCGCGGTCGGCGGCCAGGTCGGGGTGGAGGAGGTCGTTGACGCCGTGGTGGGTGCGGTCGAAGTAGGCCTCCGCGTACGCGTCGGCGGCGTCGGGGCGGGCGGCCCCGGCGATGCCGGGGTACCAGTGGTAGCCGGCGAAGACCTCGTCGGCGCCCTGGCCGCAGAGCACGACCTTGACCTCCTTGGCGACCTCCTGGGCGAGCAGGTGGAAGGCGACGGAGTCGTGGCTGACCATCGGTTCGTCCATGGCGGCGATCGCCCCTTCCAGCGCGGCGGGGAGCCGGTCGGAGGGGATCATGAACTGGTGGTGGTCGGTGCCGAAGCGGCGGGCCACCAGGTCCGAGTAGTGGAACTCGTCGCCGTCCTGTCCGCTCTCGGACTCGAAGCCCATGGCGAAGGTCGCGATGCCGCTCTGGCCGTGCTCCTCCAGCAGGGCGACGATCAGGCTGGAGTCGAGTCCGCCGGACAGCAGGACGCCGACGGGGACGTCGGCGACCGTACGCCGGCGCACGGCCCGGCCCAGGGCTTCGTGGATGGCCTCCCGCCAGGCAGCCGGGTCGTCCCCCAGCCCGGCGGCGGGTCCGGCCTCGCGGGTGTAGGAGGGCTGCCAGTAGCGGTGGTCGGTGGAGGTGCCGTCGGGTTCGATCACGCGGACCGTGGCCTGCGGCAACTTCCGCACGCCGTTCAGGACGGTGCGGGGGGCGGGTACGGTGCCGTGCCAGCTCAGGTACTGGTGCAGGGCGACCGGGTCCAGGCCGGTGTCGACTCCGCCGCCGGCCAGCAGGGCGGGCAGGGTGGAGGCGAAGCGGAGCCGGTCGGCGTCCTCGGTGACGTAGAGGGGCTTGATGCCGAGCCGGTCGCGGCCCAGCACCACGCGCCCGGTGTGGTGCTCGACCACCGCGAAGGCGAACATGCCGAGCAGGGACTCCACACAGGCGGGCCCCCACTGCCCGTACGCCTTGACGAGCACCTCGGTGTCGGAGTCGGAGAAGAAGCGGTGGCCCAGCCCCTCCAGGCGTCGGCGCAGTTCGCGGTGGTTGTAGATGCAGCCGTTGAAGGCGGCGGTGATGCCGAGGAGCGGGTCCGTCATCGGCTGGGCGCCGCTTTCGGACAGGTCGATGATCTTCAACCGCCGGTGGCCGAGGGCGACGGCGCCCTGCGACCAGGCGCCTCTGCCGTCCGGTCCGCGGTCCGACATCTCGTCGGTCATGCGCTCGACCGCCGCAAGGTCCGGGCGCCTGCCGTCGAAGCGCACCTCACCGCTCAGACCGCACATGCCGCACCCCCCTGGCTGCGCGCGCCGGCGGGCCGGCCCGTGGTCGCTCCTGCTCCGGGGGTCCGGAACACCTGCACCATGTGAGTTCACTCCCTCGTACTGCCCGTCCGGGCGCTACACCGGCGGGACGGGCGATCGACGTACAGGCCGCCTGCCCCACCAGGCGGTTTCCATTCGGGGCGGTTCCCGGGCCGATCTTTGGGCGCTTCCTCCAATATGCCCCGCGGTGTCCGTGCGCGCGTGGCGGACGGCGGCGGGGCGGACGCCGGACGGCGGCCGGGGGTGCGGCGTGAGCAGCGGATTCCCCCACCCCACCAACGGGTAGATAAACGGATAATTCAGGCACGTCGCTCGCCTGTACGGGAGGGAGGGAGGGCCCGCATGGAACCGTGGCTGCTCTGGCTGGTCGCCGCGGCGGCGCTGGCCGTCGCGGAGGTGTTCTCCCTCACCGCGGCGCTCGGGCTGCTGGCCGCGGCCGCCGCCGTGACCGGGGGCGCCGCCGCACTCGGGCTGCCGGTGCCGTTGCAGTTCCTGCTGTTCACCGCCGTCGCCGCACTCAGCCTCCTGTTCGTACGCCCGACCGTGCTGCGCCGCCTCCAGCCCGCCCAGGAGGCGCGCTTCGGCGTCGACGCGCTGATCGGCAGGGTCGCGTACGTGGTCAGCGAGGTGTCCGGGCGGGGCGGCCGGGTGCGCATCGGCGGCGAGGAGTGGACCGCCCGCGCCTACGACGAGACGCTGGTCATCCCTCCCGGCACGGCCGTCGACGTCATCGAGATCAGCGGCAGCACCGCCCTCGTCTACCCCCGGGAGTGAGCCATGGATGCATCGGGGTCCCTGATCGTCGCCCTGGTCCTCGCCGCCCTCGCCGTGTTCACCGTGGTGCGGGCCGTGCGGATCGTGCCGCAGGCGCGCGCCCGCAACGTGGAGCGGCTCGGGCGCTACCACCGGACGCTGAAGCCAGGCCTGAACGTCGTCATCCCCTACATCGACCGCGTGTACCCGGTGATCGACCTGCGCGAGCAGGTCGTCTCCTTCCGGCCGCAGCCGGTGATCACGGAGGACAACCTGGTCGTCGAGATCGACAGCGTGCTGTACTTCCAGGTGACGGATCCGCGGGCCGCCTCGTACGAGATCGCGAACTTCCTCCAGGCCGTCGAGCAGCTCACCGTCACCACGCTGCGCAACGTCGTCGGCTCCATGGACCTGGAGAAGACCCTGACCTCGCGCGACACCATCAACAGCCAGCTGCGCGGCGTGCTGGACGAGGCGACGGGCAAGTGGGGGCTGCGCGTCAACCGCGTGGAGATCAAGGCCATCGACCCGCCGCAGTCGATCAAGGACGCGATGCAGAAGCAGATGCGGGCCGAACGGGACAAGCGGGCGGCGATCCTGGCGGCCGAGGGCCAGCGGCAGGCGCAGATCCTGACGGCGGAGGGCGACAAGCAGTCAGCGGTGCTGCGCGCCGAGGGCGCCCGCACGGCGGAGATCCTCAAGGCGGAGGGCCAGTCCCGGGCGATCGACGAGGTCTTCCAGGCGGTGCACCGCAACGACCCGGACCCCAAGCTCCTGGCCTACCAGTACCTCCAGGTGCTGCCGCAGCTCGCGCAGGGGCAGGGCAGCACCTTCTGGGTGATCCCGGGAGAGGTGACCTCCGCCCTGGAGGCGGTCTCCCGGGCCTTCGGCGAGGTGCTCCCGCCGTCGCCCGCGACCCGTGAGCGGCCGGCGGACGGGGCCGACGAGACGGCGACGCGGGCCGCGAGCGACGCCGCCCGCGCCGCGGAGGCCGCGGCGGAGGCTTTGGCGGACGCGGCCGAGGCGGACGCCTCCGCCGGGCGGCTGCCGTAGCCGGGGCGGGGCGCGGCGGGGTCAGAACGGGTCGATCTCCACGTGGCCGCGGGACGCCGCGCAGACCTCCCAGCGGTCGCCGCTGCGGCGCAGCTCCAGGGCCACCGCGATGGGTTCCCCGGCGGGCGGCACCAGGTCGACGTTGACGACGGCGCCGTCGCCGCTGCGGGTGGACGAGACGATGCGGTGCCCGAACTCCGCCGCGAGGGCGCGGAGAGAGTTTTGGGGGTCGCTTCCGGCGGGGCAGCGGGCGTCCGCCCCGGGGG
>NZ_RPSE01000472.1:0-4311 GCF_003949955.1 Streptomyces sp. WAC05292 | reverse complement strand
GGAGGAACGCGGCAGGGCGCCGGGAAGAGAAGAACGGGGCGGGCGGGGGGCGGCGGGCCCGGCGTGCCGGGCCCGGCCGCGCCCCGGAGGGCTACGACGCCCAGGCGCCCGGCGGCGCGAACACGGGCGGCCGGCGCCGCGGCAGCCTGAACACCACCGCCGACTCCTCCTGCCCGGCCGCGGCCTGCGCCTCGGCCGCCAGCCGCAGCCTGGCGGTCAGCAGCACCGCCACCGCCGCGACCTCCTCGGCGGTCGGGTTCCCCCGGGTGATGCGGATCGCCGCCGCCGACAGCGCGGTGCTCCCGTCGGCGCTCACAGCGGCAGGTTCCCGTGCTTCCGGCTCGGCAGCTGCTGGTGCTTGGCCCGCAGCATGTCGAGGGCGGCGATCAGCCGGGAGCGCGTCTCCGCCGGGTCGATCACGTCGTCGACCAGGCCGCGCTCGGCCGCGTAGTAGGGGTGCATCAGCTCGGTCTGGTACTCCTTGATCTTCTGAGCGCGGGTCTCCTCCGGGTTGTCGGAGGCGGCGATCTCCCGCCGGAAGATGACGTTCGCCGCGCCCTCCGCGCCCATCACCGCGATCTCGTTCGACGGCCAGGCCAGCGCGATGTCGGCGCCGATCGACCGCGAGTCCATCACGATGTACGCGCCGCCGTACGCCTTGCGCAGGATCAGGCTGATCCGCGGCACCGTCGCGTTGCAGTACGCGTACAGCAGCTTCGCGCCGTGCCGGATGATGCCGTTGTGCTCCTGGTCGACGCCCGGCAGGAAGCCCGGCACGTCGATCAGTGTCACCAGCGGAATGCTGAACGCGTCGCAGAACTGCACGAACCGGGCCGCCTTCTCGGACGCCTGGATGTCCAGCACGCCCGCCAGGTGCGCCGGCTGGTTCGCGACGATCCCCACGACCTGCCCGCCCAGCCGCGCCAGCGCGCACACCACGTTCTGCGCCCACTGGCCGTGCACCTCGAAGTAGTCGCCGTGGTCGACGACCTCCTCGATCAGGTCGCGGATGTCGTAGCCCTGCGTCGGCCGCGCCGGAACCAGGTCCAGCAGGCTCTCGCAGCGCCGGTCGCACGGGTCCTCGCGGTCGCCGGCCGGCGCCAGCTCCCGGTTGTTCGACGGCAGCAGCGACAGCAGGTGCCGTACGTCCTCCAGGCAGCTCTGCTCGTCGTCGTACGCGAACGCCGCCACACCGGAGGCCGCGGCGTGGCTGTCCGCCCCGCCCAGGTGCTCCATCGTGACCGCCTCGCCGGTCACCGCCTGGACGACGTCCGGGCCGGTGATGAACATCTGCGAGGTGCCGCGCACCATGAACACGAAGTCCGTCAGCGCCGGCGAGTAGGCGGCCCCGCCCGCGCACGGGCCGAGCACCACCGAGATCTGCGGCAGCACCCCGGAGTTGCGGACGTTGCGCTGGAAGATGCCGCCGTACCCGGCGAGGGCCGTGACCCCCTCCTGGATGCGGGCACCCGCGCCGTCGCACAGCCCGACGATCGGCGCCCCGGCCGCCTCGGCCAGGTCCATCAGCTTGTGGATCTTCTCGGCGTGGGCCTCGCCCAGCGCACCGCCGAAGATCCGGAAGTCGTGGGCGTACGCGAAGACGGTCCGGCCGTGCACCTTGCCCCAGCCCGTCACCACGCCGTCCGTGTGCGGCCGCTTGTCCTCCAGGCCGAACCCGGTGGCACGGTGCCGGCGCAGCCCCTCCACCTCGTTGAACGTGCCCTCGTCGAAGAGGATCGCGATGCGCTCGCGGGCGGTCAGCTTTCCCTTGGCGTGCTGCGCGGCGGTCGCGCGCTCGCTCGGACCGGCCTCGGCGAGCGCCCGCATGGCGCCCAGCTCGGCCGTCCGCTCGCGCAGGGAGGCGTAGCGGATGGTCTCGTTCTCCAGCGGTCTTTCGTCGACGATGCTCATGCGGGCCCTTTCGACACATCAGGCACCGGGTGCGGACCGGTGTCGCGTAGTGCCGTGGCCGGGAAGGTATGCCGGGGCGCGGTGCCCGGTGCGGTGCATCGCGAGGCAGCGGGCCGCGGCGCGTACTGGGCGTACGTGTGCGGTCCGACAACGCGGCGAGGCGCCGTGCCGGGCGCCGTGACCCGGTGAACCTTCCCGGCCGCAGCACTAGCCAGCTTGGGAGCGCGCGCTACAGCCGGGCTCGAATTCCGACCGCAGCCGGACGCAGGACCGCTGGCACCCCGGCAGGGGCGGGTTTCCGGACCGGGAACACCCCTCCCGCCAGGGCGTTTCGAGTGCGTGTCGAGGCCGGCGGGCCACCGTTGGCGCAACGGGGCCGCGCGGTGGCGCAGCCCCGACCGAGCGGAAGGAGGCCCGCCGTGCACGGCGCGCACCACAGGGAGCCGGCCGGCGACGCCACCCTCACCGAGGTGGCCGACGGTGTCCACGCCTACGTCCAGCCCCCCGGCGGCTGGTGCCTGAACAACGCGGGCGTCATCCACGACGGCGGGCACAGCGCCCTTGTCGACACCGCCGCCACCGAGGCCCGCGCCCGCCGGCTGCGCGCCGCGGCCCTGAGACTCGCCCCGCGGCCGCCGAGAGCCGTCGTCAACACCCACTTCCACGGCGACCACACCTACGGCAACTGCCTCTTCCCCGAAGCGCTGGCCATCGGCCACGAACGCACCCGCAGCATGGTCCTGGCCGCCGGGAAGCACATGGCCGGCCTGTGGCCGGAGGTCTGCTGGGGCGACATCGACATCACCCCGCCGCAGCTCACCTTCCGCGACCGCACCACCCTGCACGTGGGGGACGTCCGGGCAGAGCTCATCCACATCGGGCCGGCCGCGCACACCACCGACGACACCGTCGTCTGGATCCCCGACCGGCGCGTGCTGTTCACCGGGGACCTCGTCATGAACGGCGTCACCCCCTTCTGCGCCATGGGCTCCGTCAGCGGCTCCCTCAACGCGCTGGACCGGCTGCGGGCCCTCGGCGCCGACACCGTCGTCCCCGGCCACGGGCCCGTCGGCGGCCCGGGCCTCCTCGACGCGAACGAGGCCTACTTCCGGTACGTACGGGACCTCGCCGCCGACGGCGCGGCCGCCGGCCTGACCCCCCTGGAACTCGCCCGGTCCGCCGGGCCGGGCCCCTACGCCGGCCTCCTCGACCCCGAGCGGCTGCTGCCCAACCTGCACCGCGCGTACGCCGAGCAGCAGGGCCGGGAGCCGGGCGCCCCGCTCGACATCGGCGCCCTCTTCGAGGAGATGGCGCTCTACCGCGGCGGCCGCCCGGCCTGCGCGGCCTGACCCCTGCGCGGCCGCCCGCCCCTGCGCGGCCGCACGCCCCTCCGCGGCCGCCCGCCCGGCGCTCGGGCCCTGCCCGCCGGAACCCCTCCCGAGCTGCGCTGGAGCCGCCCTGGAGAGGCCCTGGAGGGCCGCGCCACCCCGCCCGGTGCGACCGGCGCCTTTCGGCCGCGGCTCCCCTAGCATCCGGAAGGAGGGGCGGGCCGACTGCCCGCCGGAGCCCGCAGCGGGGGATCAGGAGGGACCGGGTGAGCGGGGACGTCAGCTTCGCGGTGCTGGGACCGCTGGAGGTCAGGGCCGGGGACGAACGGCTGCGCCTGGGCGGCCCCATCCCCGCGCGGGTGCTCGCCACCCTGCTGCTGGAACCGGGACGCACCGTCTCCGTCTCCCGCCTCGTCGCGGCCGCCTGGGACGACGAACCCCCCACCACCGCCGCCCACCAGGTCCGCAAGGCCATCGCCGACCTGCGCCAGCGCATACCCGGCGGCGCCACCGCCATCGCCACCGAAGGCCCCGGCTACCGCATCGACGTCGACCCCGCCCGCCTCGACCTCACCCTTTTCTCCCACCGCCTCCAGCAGGCCCGTGGCGCCCTCGACGCCCACCGCCCCGCCGAGGCCGCCGGCCACCTGCGCGACGCACTCGCCCTGTGGCGCGGCCCCGTCCTCGCCGGCGGCAGCGGCCCCGTCATCGCCGCCGCCTCCGCCGTCCTGGAGGAACGCCGGCTGACCGCCGTCGAACAGCTCGTCGAACTGCGCCTCGCCCTCGGTGAGAGCGGCGAACTCATCGGCGACCTGCGCGAACTGATCGCCGAGCACCCGCTGCGGGAGACCCTCCGCGGCCACCTGATGCTCGCCCTCTACCGCTCCGGACGCCAGGCCGAGGCCCTCGCCGAGTTCGGCCGGGTCCGCGAACTGCTCGTCGAGGACCTCGGCATCGACCCCGGCCCCCAGCTGACCCGCCTCCACGAGGCGATCCTCCGCGACAGCCCCGAACTCGCCGCCCCCGAACCCGCCGCACCGCCCGCCGCACCGCCCGCCGCCCCGTCCTCGGA
>NZ_RPSE01000471.1:0-4322 GCF_003949955.1 Streptomyces sp. WAC05292 | reverse complement strand
GGGCGGGCGCGGGCGGGGCGGCGGGGTGACAATCGCTGCCATGCCAGCCGATCCGAGCCGCCCTCCGGCGGCCGTCCCGCCCGAGCGGTCCGCCCTCCGCGCCGCGCCCGCGCCCTCGCCCTCGCCCGCCTCCGCCGTCGCCTCCGCCGTCGCCTTCGCCGCCCCGGTCGCGGGGCTGCTGCTCGCCGCGGGGGGCGGGCGGCGGCTCGGCGGCCGCCCCAAGGCGCTGCTGCCGTACCGGGGGCGGCCGCTCGTCGAGAACGCCGTGCGGGTGCTGCGCGAGGGGGGCTGCGGTCCGGTGCACGTGGTGCTCGGCGCGTCGGCGGCCGACGTCCGCGAGCGGGCCGACCTTTCCGGCTGCGTCGTCGTCGACAACCCGGACTGGGCGGAGGGCATGGGCTCCTCGCTGCGGGCGGGCCTGGCCTCGCTCGCCGGTACGGGGGCCGGCGCGGCTCTGGTGTCGCTGGTGGACCAGCCCGGCATCGGGGCCGAGGCGGTGGCCCGGGTGCGGCGGGCGTACCGGTCGCCGGCCACCCTGGCAGCGGCCTCGTACGGCGGGGAGCGCGGGCACCCGGTGCTGTTCGGCGCGGACCGGTGGGCGGACATCGCGGCGACGGCCGAGGGGGACCGGGGCGCGCGGGTGCACCTGGTGCGCCACGCCGCCGAGCTGGTGCTGGTGGAGTGCGGGGATGTGGCGGAGGCCTACGACATCGACACGCCCGCCGACCTGGCGCGCCTGGCATGAGGGGCGGCGCTGCCGGGCAGGAGCGGGGCGGCGCGCGCCCGCGCGCGGCCCGCGCGGTGCGTGACCGGTGTGGCACTGAGGGCCACTGGCCTGGGTGGTCTGTCGACTCGGAGAATCTCGACATCAACAAACCATTGAACTTCCACCATAAGGAAATTACTATCCACTGGTCAGAAGCGCCCTGAACCCCCAGACGGCGCCGGCGACCGTACTCAGGAACTCTCCACCCCCGGCGGCACTGCGTGCCGCCCCACGCGAGCATTCCCCCGCGGCCGCAAGGCACCGCCGCTGAAGGAGTGACAGACATGTCCGCACCAGCGCCGTCGTCGCCGGCCCTTGTCGACGCCGAGCCGCTGCCCCGCCAGGACGAGGTCCTGACCGAGGCCGCCCTCACCTTCGTGGCCGAGCTCCACCGGCGGTTCACCCCCCGCCGGGACGAGCTCCTCGCCCGCCGCGCCGCGCGTCGCGCCGAGATCGCCCGCACCTCCCACCTCGACTTCCTCCCGGACACCGCACAGGTCCGCGAGGGCGAGTGGCAGGTCGCACCGGCCCCGGCCGCCCTGAACGACCGCCGTGTGGAGATCACCGGCCCCACCGACCGCAAGATGACCGTCAACGCGCTGAACTCGGGCGCCCGGGTCTGGCTCGCCGACTTCGAGGACGCCTCGGCGCCCACCTGGGAGAACGTGGTCCTCGGCCAGCTCAACCTCATCGACGCCTACGAGCGCCGCATCGACTTCACCGACCCGCGCACGGGCAAGTCGTACGCCCTGAAGCCGGCCGAGCAGCTCGCGACCGTCGTGATGCGGCCCCGCGGCTGGCACCTGGAGGAGCGCCACCTCACCGTCGACGGGCGGGCCGTGCCCGGCGCACTGGTGGACTTCGGCCTGTACTTCTTCCACAACGCGCAGCGCCTGATCGATCTCGGCAAGGGCCCCTACTTCTACCTGCCGAAGACGGAGTCCCACCTGGAGGCGCGCCTCTGGAACGACATCTTCGTCTTCGCCCAGGACTACGTCGGCATCCCGCAGGGCACCGTCCGCGCCACGGTCCTCATCGAGACCATCACGGCCGCGTACGAGATGGAGGAGATCCTCTACGAACTGCGCGACCACGCGGCCGGACTGAACGCGGGCCGCTGGGACTACCTGTTCTCCATCGTGAAGAACTTCCGCGACGGCGGGGAGAAGTTCGTCCTCCCCGACCGCAACGCGGTCACGATGACCGCCCCGTTCATGCGCGCGTACACCGAACTCCTGGTGCGCACCTGCCACAAGCGCGGCGCGCACGCCATCGGCGGCATGGCGGCGTTCATCCCCTCCCGCAAGGACGCCGAGGCCAACCGCATCGCGTTCGAGAAGGTCAAGGCCGACAAGGACCGCGAGGCGCACGACGGCTTCGACGGCTCCTGGGTCGCCCACCCCGACCTGGTCCCGATCGCCATGGCGTCGTTCGACGCGGTGCTCGGCGACAAGCCGAACCAGAAGGACCGGCTCCGCGAGGACGTGTCGGTGGCCCCCGGCGAGCTCATCGCGATCGACTCGCTGGACGCCAAGCCCACCTACGACGGCCTGCGCAACGCCGTCCAGGTCGGCATCCGCTACATCGAGGCCTGGCTGCGCGGCCTCGGCGCGGTCGGCATCTTCGGCCTGATGGAGGACGCGGCGACCGCGGAGATCTCGCGCTCGCAGGTCTGGCAGTGGATCAACGCGGGCGTCGTCTTCGAGAACGGCGAGCGCGCCACCGCCGAGCTGGCCCGCCGTGTCGCGGACCGCGAACTGGCCGCCATCCGGGAGGAGATCGGCGAGGAGGCGTTCACCGCAGGCCGCTGGCAGGAGGCGTACGACCTGTTCCTCCAGGTCTCCCTGGACGCGGACTACGCCGACTTCCTCACGCTTCCGGCGTACGACCGCCTCGTCGGCTGACCCCCGGGCGGCGACCGCCCGCCGCTCGCCGGCGCCCCGCAGGCGCCCCGCCCCCGGCCCGCAAGGAGCCCGGGGGCGGGGCGTTTTCCGTGCCCGGCCCGCAAGGAGCCCGGGGGCGGGGCGTTTTCCGTGCCCGCGCACGCGCCGGAACGACGCGCCGCGGCGGCGGGCACGCCCCGCGCACCGCGTCCCACGACCCGGCGGGGGTGCCGTCCACGCCCGCCGAGCACGCCCAGCCGTGAAGCGGAATGCCCGCAGCCGAACGACCGGTCGGTCGTTACGGCATCGTAATCTGCGGCTACCTAGCGGTAACAACACGGCCCGTGTCACCTTTCCGACTGCCACCGGCCGGCGGTTTCCCCCACGTCCCCAGCCATGCCCCGGAGTTCGCTCCGGCTCCCCGGCATGGCCTACCGCAGGAGTTCCGCCGTGATCGGATTCCGCAACGCCGGCACCACCGAGCCCCGCCGCCGGATGCGACGGCTGGCCGTCGCCGGCATGGCCCTGCCGCTCGCCGCAGGCGCACTGGCCGGAGGCACCGCCGGCACCGCGGCCGCCGCCCCGCAGGGCGGCCCCACCGCCGTCGTGACCATGGGCGACAGCTACATCTCCGGCGAGGCCGGGCGCTGGAAGGGCAACAGCCTCACCAACACCGGCAGCCGCATCGGCACCGACCGCGCCTGGGTCTCCGGTTCCGTATACGACCCCTCGAAGGTGTACGGCGCGACCGCGGGCGGCTGCCACCGCTCCGACTCCGCGGAAGGCCGCAGCGCGGGCCCGGTCGCCGATGTCGCCGTCAACCTGGCCTGCTCCGGGGCGACCACCGCGAACGTCTTCCGCGCGGCGAGCGGCGGCGTCCCCTACAAGGGCGAGGCGCCGCAGGCCGACCAGCTGGCGGCCGTAGCGGCGAGCCACGACGTCAAAATCATCGCCCTGTCCGTCGGCGGCAACGACCTCGGCTTCGCCGACATCATCCAGGAGTGCGCGTACGACTTCGTCATCTGGAACTCCTACTGCCACGACGACCAGCAGTACGGCGTGGACCAGAAGATCGACGGGGTCATGGCGAACGTCGGCAAGGCGGTCGACGAGATCCGCGCCGTCATGCGCGGCGCCGGCTACACCGACACCTCGTACCGCATCGTCCTCCAGTCCTACCCGTCGCCCATCCCGCGCGGCGCGGAGAACCGCTACACGCAGAGCGACTGGAGCCGGCTGAACACGGGCGGCTGCCCCTTCTGGAACCGGGACTCCGACTGGGCGCGGGACTCGCTGGTCCCGCAGATCGCGAACCGGCTGAAGACGGTGGCGACGCAGAAGAACGTCCAGTTCCTGGACCTCCGCGACATGCTCCAGGGCCGCGAGGTGTGCGCGAAGACCAGCAAGCACGTCACCTCCACCGCCCCGGCGTCGGCGAAGACGAGCGAGTGGGCACGCTGGATCGACAGCAGCGAGACGCAGGGCCTGGTCCAGGAGTCCATGCACCCCAACTACTTCGGCCAACTCGCCCTGGGCCGCTGCCTGTCCCTGGCCGGGGCCGCCATGGAACGCGGCGAGAACGCCCTCATCGTCGCAGCGTCGGTCGGCATCGGCCTGATCCCGATCGCCGCACCGGACTTCTACCACGCCTTCCCCAAGGACCTGCTCGTCGT
>NZ_RPSE01000470.1:0-4337 GCF_003949955.1 Streptomyces sp. WAC05292 | reverse complement strand
GGCGGGGGGGGGGCGGGGCGCGGGGGGGTGGGCGGGGCGGGGGGCGGGGGCCGGGGGGCGCGTCGGGGGGCGGTGGGGGGGGGCGCGGGGGGTGGGCGCGGGGGCGGGCGGGGGGGGGGGCGCGGGGGGGGGGGGCGGGGGGGCGGCCGGGGCGGCGGGGGCGGCGGGGCCGGCGGCCGCGGGCCTCGGCGTTCTGCCCTTCGCCACCCGCGCGGACGCGGGCGCCCCCGACCTCGCGCGCACCGCCCTCGCCGCCCGCGACGGCTGGGCGTCGAGCGGCTCGGGCACCACCGGCGGGCAGGCCGCCGACGCGGCGCACGACACGACGGTCACCACCCGGGCCGAGCTGGTGAAGGCGCTCCGCGCCGGCCCCTCCGGAGCCCCGAGGATCATCCGGATCAAGGGCCGGATCGACGCCAACACCGACGACCAGGGCCGCCGCCTGGACTGCGCCGACTACGCCAAGGGCACCGGCTACACGCTCGCCGCCTACCTGAAGGCGTACGACCCCGCGGTCTGGGGCCGCTCCAAACTGCCCGCGGGAGCCCAGGAGTCGGCGCGGGCGGCCGCCCAGGCCCGGCAGGCCGAGCGCATCGCCCTCGCCGTGCCGTCCCACACCACCATCGTCGGCGTGCCCGGCACCGACGCGGGCATCAACGGCGGCAGCCTCCTCGTGCAGAAGGCCGACAACGTCATCATCCGCAACCTGGCCTTCGCCGACACCCGGGACTGCTTCCCGCAGTGGGACCCCACCGACGGCTCGGAGGGCAACTGGAACTCCGCGTACGACTCCGTCACCCTCCGCGGCGCGACGCACGCGTGGATCGACCACAACACGTTCACCGACAGCCCGCACTTCGACTCCGCCAACCCGCGCCACTTCGGCCGCGCCTACCAGGTCCACGACGGCGCCCTCGACATCACCAACGCCTCCGACCTGGTCACCGTCTCGTACAACCGCTTCACCGACCACGACAAGACCATGCTCATCGGCAGCAGCGACAAGGACTCGAAGCTCCGTGTGACCCTGCACCACAACGTCTTCCAGGGCGTCGTGCAGCGCGCCCCGCTGGCCCGGGTGGGCCAGGTCCACCTGTACAACAACCACTTCGACACCACGGCGCGCAACGGCTACGCGCACCAGTACAGCGTGAACGCCCGCGCCGGCGTCCGGATCGTGGCGCAGCACAACCACTGGACGCTCTCCGCCGACCGCAAGGCGTCCCAGATCCTGTCCGGCGACGGCACGGGCGCCTTCGCCGGCAGCGGCAACATGGTCAACGGCACCGTCACCGACCTCGTCGCCGCCCACAACGCCGCGAACAAGAAGAAGATCAAGTCCGAGGCGGCGTGGCAGCCCGCCCTCTCCCGGGGCCTGGAGTCCTCCGCGGCCGGCCTGCCCGCCTCCCTCGCCCGCAGCGCGGGCGCCGGCGTCCTGAAGTGATCCGGCACCCCGGCGGCCCGGGCGCGGAGGGCACGGACCCGCACGGCACGGAAAGGCGCCGACCGCATGGCTGATACGCTCACCGCCCCCGGGCCGCCCAGAAGAGGTGGATGCGCCGCCGCTCGCGCACGGCCCGGACGTCGACGCCGTCGTGGACGTGCGCCGCGCCCTGGAGCGCCTGCCGTTCCGCAAACGGGCCTGCGTGGTGCTCCGCCACGCCCTGGACCTGTCGGAGAAGGACACCGCGCTCGCGCTCGGGATCTCCGTCGGTACCGTGAAGAGCCAGACCTCCAAGGCCATGGCCGAACTGCAGCGCATCCTCGGTGTTCAGGCCGCCGAAGAACTGACGGGAACGGGAACGGTGAGCCGATGGAGGAGCTGAAGCGCCGGCTGCGGGAAGCGGCCGCCGCCCACGAACCCGACCGGGAGGGGATGCTGCGGCGCGTCCGCCAGGGCATCGCCGCCGACGCCCGACCCCACCCCGCGCGCCGTCCGGCCCGCCGCCCGGCCGGGACCCTGTCCTGGCCGCGCGTCGCCCTCGCCGCCCTCGCCACGACTGCGGTGCTCCTGGCCGGCGGGTACGCGGTCGTCCGCACCGCCCCCTCCGGTACGGACGGGCGGGCGCCGGCCGCGGCGCCGCCGACACCGTCGCCCCCGGTGGACGGCTCCGCGCCTGCGCCGCGCACCCCTGACGGGCCCCTGCGGGCCGGCGGCGCGGTCGACCCCGGCGGCAACCCGTACTGGTCGCAGAGCAGCGTCACCCTCCGCGCCGGCGCGCCGCTGGGCGCGCTCTCGCTGGAGGTCCGCATCGCACAGACGGGCGGCGTCGCCCCCACGGGCGCGTGGCGCACCCTGCCCGAGGGCGATTTCACGCTGGCCACCGCCGACGGGGACGACGGCGCCGTCGTCTACCGGTGGACCCTCAAGCCGGGCCGCACCGTCCCCCCGGGGGAGCACGTCTTCGCCGTCCAGTACAACCACTCCCGGGGTCCGCGGACCGTGGCCGCCGACACGTACACCGCGACGGCCGCCACGGCGGAAGGGCGGCCGCACACGGTCACCGGAACGTTCCGCCCCCTGGCCGGGGGCTGACCCCGCACCTGCGTTTCAGCCCCCGCCCAGTCGGACGGCGAGGGCGGCGACGTCGTCGTCGAGGCGGCCCCGGCTGTAGCGCAGCAGGGCGCCGTGGAGGGCGGTGAGCAGCTCGCGGGGCGGCGTCTGCGGCTGTCGGCGCATCCAGGCCGCCAGCGGGAAGAACTCGCCGTCGCGGGAGCGGGCCTCGGCGATCCCGTCGGTGTAGAGGAGCAGCAGGTCGCCGGGGGAGAGCTCGAAGGTGTCCACGGTGTAGTGCTGGCCGATCAGCTCCGCCAGGCTGAGCAGCGGCGACGGCGAGGCGGGCTCCAGGACGCGGAGCTCCCTCCGGTTCAGGATCAGCGGCGGCGGGTGCCCGCAGTTGAGGATGCGGATGCGTCCCCCCTCGTGCGGGATCTCGGCGAGGAGCGCGGTGGCGAAGCGCTCCATGGGCCCGTCCGGGGGGAAGGCGGCGTTGTAGCGGGCGCTGCTGGCATCCAGCCTGCGCGCGACGTCGACCAGGTCGCACTCGCCGTAGGCGGCCTCCCGGAAGGCGTTGACGATGGCCGCGGCGGCCCCCACCGCCGGCAGGCCTTTGCCGCGGACGTCTCCGATCAGCAGCCGCACCCCGTAGGGGGTGTCCACCACCTCGTAGAAGTCCCCGCCGATGCTGGCCTCCGCCGCGGCCGCCAGGTACAGCGACTCGATCTCGACGTTCCCGAAGCGGTGCGGCAGGGGGCTCAGCACCACCTGCTGGGCCGCGTCGGCCACGAGCCGCACCTGGAAGAGGGTGCGCTCCCGCTGCAGGCGGGCGTGGCTCCCGTACGCGGCGGCCACGGTGACCGCGATGATCCCCGCGGCCGTCCACCAGGTCCCCAGGTCGGGGAAGACGAAGCCGAGGCCGATCATCAGGCAGAGGCACACCGTCCCGAGCAGGACGGTGGGCAGGACCGGCCACATGGCGGCGGCGAGGGCCGGAGCCGCCGGCAGGAGGCGGCTGAATGCCATTTCCGGCGGCGTGGCGTAGGCCAGGCTGGCGATGACGACGGTCAGGATGACCGGCGACAGCCGCACGAGCCTGCCCGGGCCGGGGCGCCGACGGGCCTGCGGCCGTCCGGTCTCGATCACATCTAACAGGGTATCCACGCAAAGAGGACAAAGCGCCCCGGCGGCGCCGTGCGACCTCGCCGGAAAATCGAACGTGCGAGCGAAAATAGAGGGGGGTGTCGTCTTGACTCCGAGGCGCTGTGGGTGGCGGCCGCTACGCTCACCGGCCGTGGAACTCGAATCGCAGATATCCCGCCTGGCCGGGCTCGGCCTCCCGCTCGCGGCCGAGCGCACCGTCGACGACCTGCTCCATTCCCTCCCGCGCGACCTGTTCGAACGCCGCCCGTACAACCTGCTGCTCTCCGTCCTCGGGGCCGAGGTGGAGCGCGAGCCCTGGGGGCGCCCGTTGTGCGACCGCGCGTGGAACTTCGACACGGAGTGCGTCCACGGCCCCGGCGCCTACGTCCGCACCGCCCGCGAGCCGTGCCGCACCGCCGGCCGCCCCGAGGCCTTCACGGACCTCCGGGACCACGTCGACCCCGGCGCGGGCGAGGCCTGGATCGAGTACACCGCGGGCGGCCGCCGGCGGCGGTGGACCGCCGAGGTGTGCGACGACTGGGCCGACACCATGGTGGTCGGCCACCTCATGGACGACCTGGAACAGGACGGCGACGGCGGCCGCCGCTTCTGGACGCGCGACGGCGGCCAGACCATGGCGCTCTACTGGCTCCACCCCGACGACGCCCGCGCCGTCAGCGCCCTCCTCGCCCCGGCC
>NZ_RPSE01000046.1:0-27422 GCF_003949955.1 Streptomyces sp. WAC05292 | reverse complement strand
CCCCGCCCCCGGTCAGCGGAACGTGTCGCACCGGGCCATGTCGCCCGTGCGGTACCCCTCCAGGAACCACTGCTGCCGCTCGCGGGCGGACCCGTGGGTCCAGGATTCAGGGGTGACCCGGCCCTGGTAGCGCGCCTGGATGCGGTCGTCGCCGACCGCGGCCGCCGCGTCGAGCGCCTCGGCGATGTCCTGCTCGGTCAGTGCCCGCAGCAGGGGGCGGCCCGTGGCCGAGTCGGGGGTGCGGACCGCGTTGCGGGCCCACACCCCGGCGTAGCAGTCGGCCTGCAGCTCGGTCCGCACCGCGTTGCTGCCCGCGCCCTGCCGGCCGTCCTGCGCCCGTGCGAGGGTGCCCGTCAGGTTCTGCACGTGGTGCCCGTACTCGTGGGCGACGACGTACGCCTGCGCGAAGGGCCCGCCGGTGGCGCCGAGCTTCGTCCGCAGGTCGTGGAAGAAGTCCATGTCCAGGTAGACCTGCCGGTCGGCGGGGCAGTAGAAGGGGCCCACGGCGGCGGTGGCGGTTCCGCAGGCGGTGTCCACCCGGCCGGTGAAGAGCACGGTGGAGGCGGGGGCGTAGCGACCGGAGCGCCGGGCGAACTCCTGGCCCCAGAAGTCCTGGGCGCTGCGCACGACCGCCGCCGTCCGGCAGTCCTCGCGGGTGTTGGCGTCCCGCCCGGTCAGGCAGGACCTCTGCACCTCGCCGACCGCCGTGCCCCCGGTGCCGGGCTCCGGTTCGCCGGTGAGTCCGAGCTGGTCGGGTCCGACGCCGAACAGCAGGCCGATCACGAGTGCCAGGATTCCGGCGATGCCGCCGCCGACCGTCGCCCGCCCGCCGGGGACGCGGCGCCCGCGCACGTCCTTGACTCCCGAGGTGTCGAGCCGGGCATCGTCGTCGAACTGCATGCAGCACCGTCCTCGCATCCACCAGCCGCTGCCGCCCCTGCGGCGAGTATCACTCTGTTCGTGCCGGTATGCGCTCCGGGCCGCGGCCCGAAAAGTGGTTGCGCGCCCCCGGTAGACTGACCCCCATGGCAAATCTCCTCGCGGATTAGCGGCGTCGAAGCTCGCCCCCCCGCCCCCTTCCGCCGTTCCCACCGCCCTGGAGTATTTCCGTGATCACCGCCACCGGCATCGAGCTGCGCGCCGGCGCCCGCATCCTCATCGAGTCCGCTTCCTTCCGCGTCGCCAAGGGCGACCGCATCGGCCTGGTCGGCCGCAACGGGGCCGGCAAGACGACCCTCACCAAGTGCCTCGCGGGGGAGGGGCAGCCCGCCGCGGGCAGCATCACCCGCTCGGGCGAGGTCGGCTACCTGCCGCAGGACCCGCGCACCGGCGACCTGGACGTCCTCGCCCGGGACCGGATCCTCTCGGCCCGCGGCCTCGACGTGCTGATCAAGAAGATGCGCGCGAACGAGGACCGCATCGCCAACGGCTCGGGCGCCACCCGCGAGAAGGCCCTGCGCCAGTACGAGCGCCAGGAGACCGAGTTCCTCACCAAGGGCGGGTACGCCGCCGAGTCGGAGGCCGCGACCATCTCGGCTGCGCTGGGCCTGCCCGACCGCGTCCTGGGACAGCCCCTGCACACCCTCTCCGGCGGCCAGCGCCGCCGGGTCGAGCTCGCCCGGATCCTCTTCTCGGACGCCGACACCCTGCTCCTCGACGAGCCGACCAACCACCTGGACGCGGACTCGATCATCTGGCTGCGGGACTACCTGAAGACGTACCGCGGCGGCTTCATCGTGATCTCCCACGATGTCGACCTCGTCGAGACGGTCGTCAACAAGGTCTTCTACCTGGATGCCAACCGCTCGGTCATCGACGTCTACAACATGGGCTGGAAGCTCTACCAGCAGCAGCGCGAGGCGGACGAGAAGCGCCGCAAGCGCGAGCGCCAGAACGCCGAGAAGAAGGCCGCGGCCCTGAACGCGCAGGCCGACAAGATGCGCGCCAAGGCCACCAAGACCGTGGCCGCGCAGAACATGGCCAAGCGCGCCGACCGCCTGCTGTCCGGCCTGGAGGCGGTGCGCGCCCAGGACAAGGTCGCCAAGCTGCGCTTCCCCGATCCGGCGCCCTGCGGCAAGACGCCGCTGACCGCCGAGGGCCTGTCGAAGTCGTACGGCTCGCTGGAGATCTTCACGGACGTCGACCTGGCGATCGACAAGGGCTCCCGCGTCGTGATCCTCGGCCTCAACGGCGCCGGCAAGACCACCCTGCTGCGTCTGCTCGCGGGTGCGGAGAAGCCCGACACGGGCGCCGTGACCCCCGGCCACGGCCTCAAGCTGGGCTACTACGCGCAGGAGCACGAGACTCTCGACCCGGACCGCACGGTGCTGGAGAACATGCGCTCCGCGGCGCCCGACCTGGACCTGGTCGACGTCCGCAAGACGCTGGGCTCGTTCCTTTTCTCCGGCGACGACGTGGACAAGCCGGCGGGAGTGCTCTCCGGCGGGGAGAAGACCCGTCTCGCGCTCGCGACGCTGGTCGTCTCCTCGGCGAACGTGCTCCTCCTCGACGAGCCGACCAACAACCTGGACCCGGCCAGCCGTGAGGAGATCCTCGGCGCGCTGCGCACCTACAAGGGCGCCGTCATCCTCGTCACGCACGACGAAGGGGCCGTCGACGCGCTGGAGCCGGAGCGGATCATCCTGCTCCCGGACGGCGTGGAGGACCTGTGGGGCCCGGACTACCGGGACCTCGTGGCCCTCGCCTGACCTCCTGCCGCGGACTGATCCAGTTCCTTGTCGATCATTCGGCCCAGGTCTTTCTCCATCATCTGAGTGAGACGGTCTCGTACCGTCGCGCTCTGGACGACGGCCCCGGTTGCGCCGCACGCGGCGCCGCGCCCGGGCTTCGTTCTTTCTGTGTTCCGCCCCTGACCTGGACATTCCTTGCGCTCTCGGGCGGATGTGACGGACGTCATGCAGCGGAAGAGGGGATTCCGTTCCGCTCGGGTGTCCACGGCCCGGGAAATGCCGTCGTGCCGACCTTGCTGAATGGGTGGCCAGGAAGCCGGGGAGGGGTGATCATGAGAAGTCCAGAGCGCACTTCCCATGAGGAGGCACGGGTGGCCGAGACTCTGAAGAAGGGCAGCCGGGTGACCGGCGCCGCGCGCGACAAGCTCGCGGCAGACCTGAAGAAGAAGTACGACTCCGGTGCGAGCATCCGGGCGCTGGCCGAGGAAACCGGCCGGTCCTACGGGTTCGTCCACCGGATGCTCAGCGAGTCCGGAGTCGTGCTGCGCGGCCGCGGTGGCGCGACGCGCGGCAAGAAAGCGGCTTCGATCTGAATCGGAGACCCCGGCCGCAGGTCCGGGGTCCGGACCAGCGGCGCCTTCATGCCTGCACCGCGGTTCCTTCGGTGACCCCCCGGCCGGTCCAACGGCCGACCGGGTGGTTACTGTGCAGTCACTTAGGCCGACACCGCGGCCGACTGCACACCGGAGGCACCCAGATGGCTCTGCTCGACAAGGACGGCGTACGGCTCACCGTGGACGACGCCGTCGCCACGGTGACACTGACCAATCCGGCCAAGCGGAACGCCCAGTCCCCTGCGCTCTGGAGGGCGTTGACGGAGGCCGGACGGTCGCTGCCCGGCACCGTCCGGGTCGTGGTACTGCGCGGTGAGGGCAGGTCCTTCTCCGCGGGCCTCGACCGGCAGGCGTTCACCCCCGAGGGCTTCGAGGGCGAACCGTCCTTCCTCGACCTCGCCCGCGGCTCGGACGAGCTGCTCGACTCCACCATCGCCGCGTACCAGGAGGCGTTCACCTGGTGGCGGCGCAACGACATCGTCTCGATCGCCGCCGTGCAGGGCCACGCCATCGGCGCCGGCTTCCAGCTCGCGCTGGCCTGCGACCTCCGCGTCGTCGCCGACGACGTGCAGTTCGCCATGCGCGAGACCAGCCTGGGACTCGTGCCCGACCTGGCCGGGACGCAGCCCCTTACCTCGCTCGTCGGCTACGCCCGCGCGCTGGAGATCTGCGCCACGGGCCGCTTCGTCCACGCCGAGGAGGCCGAGCGGATCGGGCTCGCCAACCTCGTCGTGCCCGCGGACGAGCTCGACGCCGCGGTCAAGGACCTCACCACGGCCCTCGTCGCCCCGCCGCGGGACGCCGTCATCGAGACCAAGGCGCTGCTCCGCGACGCCCACACCCGCGGCTACGACGAACAGCGCGCCGCCGAGCGCGCCGCCCAGGCCCGCCGCCTGCGCGACCTCGCAGGCCTCTCCGACTGACCTCGCCCGCGAACGGCCCCGCCCGATGGCGGGGCCGCCCGCCGCCCCGGACGGGCAGCGGTCCCGTACCCCCGTCACGGGACCAGCAGTGCCTTGCCCGGAACCTCGCGCGCCTCGATCGCCCGGTGCGCATCCGCCGCCCGGTCCAGCGGGAACGTCCGGGACACCACCGGCCGCAGCCGGCCCGCCGCCGCCTCGCCGAGCGCGAACGAGGCCAGCCGCCGCCGCTGCTCCGGCTCGAACTGCACCTCCCGGATGCCGGTGACCGTGATCCCGCGGCGCCCGGCCTCCAGAGGATCGGGCTCGGCGAATCCGCCGCTCGGCGCGCCGTGCGCCGAGATCCGGCCCCCGTCGCGGACCAGGGCGAAGGCGGCCCGACCCAGTTCCCCGCCGACTCCGTCCAGCAGCAGGTCCACCCCGCCGACCCGCCCGGCCCAGCCCTCCTCCGTGTAGTCCACCACCGTGTGCGCGCCCAGGCTCCGCACCAGCGCGAGCTTCCGCTCGCCCCGTGCCGCGCCGACCACCTCCGCGCCTGCCGCCAGGGCGAGCTGCACCAGCAGCGTCCCCATCCCGCCGGCCGCGCCCAGGACGAGCACCCGGGTCCCGGCGGTGATCCCGGCCGCGGCGGCGATGCCCGCGGCCGTCACCCCGTCGTGGCCGAGCGCGGCCGCCTCCGCCGGCCCGAGGCCGTCGGGGACGGCGACCGCGTGTCCAAGCGGTGCGCGGACCAGCTCCGCGTACGTGCCGAGAGCCGCCCCCGCCACCAGGACGCGACGCCCGAGCCACCCCTCGTCGACGCCCGCACCGACCCCGGCGACCGTCCCCGCCGCCGCGCCCCCGGGCACGTACGGCGGAGTGATGCCGAACCGGTCGCCCCAGCCGGCGCGTATCTGCGTCTCCACGAAAATCGTGTCGACGGCCTCCGCCCGGATCAGGAGTTCGCCGGCTTCCGGCACCGGATCGGGCAGTTCCACCGGAACCAGCACCTCCGGACCTCCGTACGCATCCACCCGCACCGCCTTCACGGCGTCCCCCTCTGCCTCGCTTCCACGGGCCCCAGGCCCTGTCGCGATCCACTCTCCGACCTCAAGGGCGGTTGAGGTCAAGGGCCGCACCCCGCCGTCCGGCCTAGTCCCGGAGCGCCTTCCCGTCGGCGCACTTACCGTGGTCCAGAGGGGGACAAATCCGCCTGAAAGGATCTGCGATGAGTGAATCCTCAGCCGGGGGCGCCGCCCGCGCTCCCGCGGAACGCGGCCGTACGAGCATCGCCGACGGCGTGGTCGAGAAGATCGCCGGAATGGCGGCCCGCGAAGTCGTCGGCGTCCACGCCATGGGCAGCGGCATGTCCCGCACCCTCGGGGCAGTCCGCGACCGCGTCCCCGGCGGGTCCAAGCAGTCCGTCACACGGGGCGTCAAGGCCGAGGTCGGCGAGGTCCAGACCGCCCTCGACCTGGAGATCGTCGTCGAGTACGGCGTGGCCATCCGCGACGTCGCCGGCGCCGTCCGGGAGAACGTCATCGCGGCCGTCGAGCGGATGACGGGCCTTGAGGTCGTCGAGGTCAACATCGCCGTCAGCGACGTCAAACTGCCCGACGAGCCCGACGACGAGCCCGAACCCCGGATCCAGTAGGAGGGAGGCCGCATGAGGATGGCTGTCGTCGGCCTCTTCGCCGGCATGGCCCTCGCCTTCGCCGGATACTTCGGCGGTTTCGGGGCGTTCCTGCTGGTCGCAGCGCTGGGCGCGGTCGGGTTCGTCGCCGGCCGGTTCCTGGACGGAGACCTCGATCCCGGCGAGCTGTTCCGGCCCCGGGACCACGGCAGGGGGCCCCGGTGAGCACACCGCGGCCCACCCCGCCCCCGGTACCGCCCGCCGAGCGCGGGGCGACCCACATCGCCGACAGGGTCGTCGCGAAGATCGCCGCACAGGCCGCGCGCGAGGCGCTGGCCCGCGAACCCGGCGGGCAGCCGCGCATGGGGGGCCGGGGGCAGCCCGCCGCCCCGCACGCCACGGTCACCGTCCACCACGACGTCGCGCGGGTCCGCATCAGCCTGGAGCTCGGATACCCCTCCGACCTCGGCGCCCAGTGCGCCGCCGTCCGCAGCCGGGTCGTCCGCCGCATCGAGGAGTGCGCCGCCATGTCCGTCCCGGAGGTCGACATCGACATCGAGCACCTGCACCCGCCGGGCACACCGGGTGCCGCCCTGCAGCGGAAGCCGCGGTGACGGCACCCGCCCCGCCGGCCCCCCGGCGCCCGGTCCGGCGGTTCCGGTCGGCGCGGCGGCTCCCCGCCGCGCTCCTGGCCCTCGCCCTGCTCGCCGCGGCCGGCCTCCTCCTGTACGACCTGGCCGCCGTACGGGCCGGGCGGCCCGCCCTGCAGTGGCGCCGCGCCGTCGCGGACGCCCTCGACCGGTACGCACCCGCGGACCCCGAAGCGCTCGTGGCCGCCGGCGTCCTGGCCGCGGTCGGGGCCGTCCTGATGCTGCTCGCCCTCGCCCCCGGGCTGCGCCGCATCCTGATGATGCTGCCCCCGGAGCCCGAGCCCGGGCACAAGCCCGCGGCGGGGGCGGCCGGGGACGCCGGCGGGGGCCCGGCTGCCGGGGTCCGGGCCGGGATCGGCCGCCGGGACGCCGCCCGCGTGCTCCGGGACCGCGTCCTGGAAGTGCCGGGAGTGCGGTCCGCGCGGGTCCGGGTCCGCCGGCGCCGCATCGCCGTGGCCGCGACCTCGCACTTCCGCGAACTGGACGACGTACGGGCCGACCTGGAGCGGGTTCTCGCGGCAGGCATCGGCGAACTGGCCCTCGCGCGCCCGCCGCACCCGCGGGTCCGGGTCGCGAGGGCCGCGGCCGGAAAGAGGTGAGACCGGTGCTCGGGACGGTCAACCGGATCCTGCTCGGCCTCGCCGGGCTGCTGCTCCTGGCCGCCGCGGCCGTGGTGTTCGCGGCCGCGCCGCCGCTCGGCGGGCGGTACCGGCCGCTGCTGGCCGCGCCGACGCGCAACCGCCTCTGGCCGGCCGAGGGCTGGACGCTGTGGGCGGTCTACGCGGGCCTCGCGGTGTGCGTCCTGCTCGCCCTGTGGTGGCTGCTGTCCCAGCTGCGGACCTCGCGGCTCTCGTCGGTCGCGGTCGACACCGGCGACAGCGCCTTCGCGGTGCTGCGCGGCCGGGCCCTGGAGGAGGCGGTGGCCGCCGAAGCCGGCGCCATGGAGGGGGTCGCGCGGTGCAGGGTCTCCCTGCGGCGCCGGCGCGGCGCCCCCGCCCTGCGGCTCCTGCTGGACCTGGAGCCGCACGCCGTGCCCGCGGACGTGCTGGCTGCGCTGGCCGGGCCCGTCCTCGGCCGGGCCCGCGCCTCGTCGAGGCTGCCCGCCCTCCAGGCGGACGTCCGCTTCCGCGTGCCGGCGCACCGGGCCCGCAGGGTCGCCTGACGCGGCCCGCCCACCCCGGGCCGGGCGGTCGGACCGGGGTGGGCGGGCGGTCGGCCCGTCAGAAGCCGTGCCGGAAGCCGCCGTCGACCGGCAGCATCACGCCCGTCAGATAAGAGGCGGCGGGCGAGAGCATGAACGCCGCGGTCCGGCCGAACTCCTCCGGGGTGCCGTAGCGCCCCAGCGGGATGCGGGCCTCGTTCGCGGCGCGGGCCGCGGCGGCGTCCCCCGACAGGGTGTCCAGCTCCCGGACGCGGTCGGTGTCGATCCGGGCGGGCAGCAGTCCGAGGACCCGGACGCCCTTGGGCCCGAGCTCGACCGACAGCGACTTCGCGAAGCCGGCCAGGCCGGGCCGCAGCCCGTTGGAGATGGTCAGCCCGGGAATCGGCTCGTACACGGAGCCGGACAGGACGAACGCGATGACCCCGCCCTCGCCGAGCTCGGCCGCGGCGGTCCGCGCGAGGCGCACGGCCCCGAGGAACACCGTCTCGAACGCGGCGGACCACTGCTCGTCGGTGTTGTCCGCGGCCGTGCCGGGGGCCGGGCCGCCGACGCTGATCAGGATGCCGTCGAGCCGTCCGAAGTGCTCCTTCGCCGCGGCGACGAGCCGGGCGGCGCTCTGCGGATCGGCGTTGTCGGCGCCGACGCCGACCGCGTTCCCGCCCAGGCCGGCCGCGGCCGCGGCGGCGCGCTCCGGGTCCCGGCCCGTCAGCACCACCTTCGCGCCGTCGGCCGCCAGCTCGCGGGCCGCGGCGAGGCCGAGCCCGCGGGTGGCGCCGGTGACGATGTAGACACGGTCCTTCAGTCCAAGATCCATGCGGCAGACCCTACGCCGCCGGAGCCGTCTCCCGCCCGGCGGCATCCGCCGCGGCCGCCCGGGCGGCGGCCTCCCGGTCGCGCCGCTCGCGCCGTACCAGGACCGCCCAGCCGACGGGGACCCCCGCCGCGAACAGCCACCACTGCACGGCGTACGCCATGTGGGCGCCGATCGAGTCGTGGTCGGGGTCGCCGATGCCCTCCGGCGAGCCGTCGGCAGGCAGCGGCCCGGTCAGTTCGAGGTAGCCGCCCAGCACGGGCCGGCCCAGGGCCTCGGCCTGCTGCCCGCTGTTGATGAGCATCACCTGGCGGTCCGGGAGCCCCTTGCGGTCCTTGATGCCGCTGCCGCCGCTGGTCTCGTCGGCCTTGAGGCGGCCCGTCACCGTGACCTCGCCCGAGGGCGGCGGCGGAACCTGAGGATGGGAGCGGGAGTCCTCGCCGCCGGGCACCCAGCCGCGGTTGACGAGCACCGCCCGCCCGTCGGCCAGCAGCAGGGGGGTCAGCACGTGGAAGCCGAGCCGGTCGTCGTTGGAGGTCCGCATGCGGACGACGACCTCGTGCGCGGTGTCGTACCTCCCGGTCGCGGTGACGGCCCGCCACCGGTCGCCCCGCGGGACCCGGTGGCCGGGCGAGGTCAGCGAGGCCACGGGCACCGGCTCGGCGGCCAGGTTCGCCTCGATCAGCTCGTTCTGCGCGACCCGGCGCTCGTGCCGGTGGTACTGCCAGAACCCGAGCTTGACCATCACGGGGATGAGGACGAGGGCGACGAGGGTGAGGCACACCCACTGCCGGGTCAGCACGAAGCGGTACACGCCCCCGACGGTACCCGCAGCGGAGGCGGCCCCGGCGGCCGGGTGGCCGTCCGGGGCCCCGGTGCCGCGAACGTCACACGCGGTCCACGATGCCCACCCTCCCCTCCGCGCGGGCGCAGTGCGCCCCGCAGAACCACTGGCCCTCGACCTCGACGCCCTGCCCGATGATCTGTACTCGGCAGTGCTCGCAGATGGGCGCCATGCGGTGGATGGCGCAGGCGAAGCAGTCGAAGACGTGAACCGCGCCCTGGGCATGGACCTCGAAGGACATGCCGTAATCGTTTCCGCAGACCTCACAACGTGCCATGCGCCACAGGGTGGGTCCGCGGGGCGGGCCGCGGAAGCGGGCGCGGGGCGAGTCGCCGGAGGCTCACCCGTCTGCCGCAGCCACGTCCCGCAGGAGCTGGGTGAAGGCCGCCTCGTCGACCACGGGGGTGCCGTACGCCCTCGCCTTGGCGACCTTGGAGGTCGCCGAGTCGGGGTCGTTCGTCACGAGCAGGCTCGTGAGCCGCGACACACTCGTCGCGACGTGCAGGCCGGCCTCCACGGCGCGGTCCTCCAGCAGTTCGCGGTCGACGGAGGTGTCGCCCGAGAAGGCGATCCGCATGCCCTGCTTCAGCGGCTTGCCGTCCTCGAAGCGCCCCGGGTTGGGGTGCGGGCACGCCGGCCGCTTGCGCGCGGGCCGCCAGGAGGAGCCCCGGTACGAGGCCTGCCGGCCGATCCGCGCGGAGGCGGGGGAGTCCGACCACTCCGTCAGGGGGCGGCACTCCAGCAGCGGCAGCCGCACCCCTCCCGCGGCCGCGGCGTGCAGCGAGGGGCGGAACGCCTCGGCGAGGACGCGGGCGTCGTCGAGGGCGTGGTGCGCGTGCTCCTGGACCACCCCGAAGTGCGCGGCGAGGGAGGCCAGCTTGTGGTTGGGCAGCGGGAGGTCGAGCTCCTTCGACAGGGCGATGGTGCACAGCCGCTGGCGGACCGGGGCGGCCGCGGAGGCGCGCGCGTACTCGCGGGCGATCATCTGCCAGTCGAACATGGCGTTGTGCGCGACGAGCACCCGGCCTTCGAGCCGGCTCGCGAACTCCTCCGCGATGTCCGCGAAGAGGGGTGCGTCCCGGAGCATGTCACCGGTCAGCCCGTGGATCCACACCGGTCCCGGGTCCCGCTGCGGGTTGACCAGCGTGTACCAGTGGTCCTCCACGTCGCCCTGCGCGTCGAGCCGGTAGACGGCGGCGGAGACTATGCGGTCGTCGCGGGCGAGGCCGGTCGTCTCCACGTCGACGACCGCGTACCCGGTGGGGTAGGAGGCCGGCCACGTCGTCTCTGCGGTCGTGCGGTCGTCGAGCATGGTCACAGAGGATATCGGCCCCCGCCGACACCCCCGCCCCGCGGCGGCGCCCCGTCCGCCTCCGCGGCCGCCGAACTGTCGCCCCGTCAGCCCCCGGCCGGCCGCGGACTTCCCCCGAGGGGCCGCCCGGGAGGCCGGTGCGGGCCGGCCGGGGCCCCTGCCGCGAACCGGTGGTAACACCGATGGATACCGATCGGTAACAACCTCTAGCGGCGGCCCGGAGGCCGCCTCTATGGTGCCGACATGCCGAACCTGCCCGATGTGGTGCTGTGGTCCATACCCGCCTTCGTGCTGCTCACCGTCATCGAAGCGGTGAGCTACCGCCTCCATCCCGACGAGGACGCCGCCGGGTACGAGGCCAAGGACGCAGCCACCAGCATCGCCATGGGGCTCGGCAGCATCGGCTTCGACCTCCTCTGGAAGATCCCCGTCGTCGCCGTCTTCACCGCCGTCTACGAACTCACCCCGCTGCGCGTGCCGTTCCTGTGGTGGACGGTCCTGCTGATGCTGCTCGCCCAGGACTTCCTCTACTACTGGCAGCACCGCAGCCACCACGTCGTCCGCATCCTGTGGGCCTGCCACGTCGTCCACCACAGCAGCCGCCGCTTCAATCTGACCACGGCCCTGCGCCAGCCCTGGACGAGCGCCACCACCTGGTGGTTCTACCTGCCCATGGTGGCGCTCGGCGTGCACCCGGCCGCGATCCCCTTCTGCTACGGCATCAACCTCGCCTACCAGTTCTGGGTCCACACCGAGCGCATCGGCAAGCTGCCCCGGCCGATCGAGTACGTCTTCAACACGCCCTCCCACCACCGCGTCCACCACGCCTCGCAGGGCGGCTACCTCGACCGCAACTTCGGCGGCATCCTCATCGTCTGGGACCGCATGTTCGGCTCCTGGGCCGGCGAGGAGGAGCGGCCCGTCTACGGGCTGACGAAGAACATCTCCACCTACAACCCGCTGCGGGTCGCCACCCACGAGTACGCCGCCATCGCCCGCGACGTGCGCGCCGCCCGCACCTGGCGCGAGCGCGCCGGGCGCGTCTTCCGCGGCCCCGGCTGGCAGCCCGCGCCGCCGCCCGCCGAGGCCGCCAAGCCCGCCGAGCCCGCCGAGCCCGGCGCCGGAGCCCCCGCGCCCGCCCCGGAGCGGGCCGCGTGAGCACCCCCGACGCGCGCCGGGAGCGCGCCGGGCGCCTGCTGCTCGCCGCCTTCGCCGCCGCCGCGGCCGCCGACCTCGCCTCGCTGCTCGCCGGCTGGGAGGCCGGGCACGTGCTCGCCAAGCCGCTGCTCATGCCGCTGCTCGCCGGGTACGCCCTCACCCGCCGCGGCCCCCGCCTGCTGGTCGCGGCGCTGCTCTTCGGCTGGGGCGGGGACGTCGCCCTGCTCTTCGACGCCGAGCCCGCCTTCCTGGCCGGCATGGGCTCCTTCGCCGCCGGGCACGTCTGCTACCTCCTGCTCTTCCGCCGCGGCAGGGCGCACCCCTGGCTGGGGGCCGCGTACGCCGCCGCGCTCGTCGGGACCGTCGGGCTGCTGTGGGGCGACCTTCCGGCCGACCTGCGGATCCCGGTCGCCTGCTACAGCCTGCTGCTGACCGCGATGGCGTTCCGCTCGGGGGCGTTCGGCCCGCGTGCCGGGCTCGGCGGCGCCCTGTTCCTGCTCTCCGACACCCTCATCGCCACCGGGGTGGCGGCCTGGCCGCAGCCGCCCCGACCGGACTTCTGGATCATGGCGACGTACTCGGCGGCCCAGTACCTCCTGGCCGGAGGCGTCCTCGCCGGGGCCCGGGCGTACCGTATGACGGTCGTACCCGGCGGCGGCCGCCGGGATCCCGCCCCCACCTGACCCCGGAAGGCCCACCGCATGCGCGCCACCGTCATCCACGCCCCGCACGACATCCGCGTGGAGGAGGTGCCCGACGCGGCGGTCCGGCTCCCCGGGGACGCCGTCGTACGCGTCCTGCGCGCCTGCATCTGCGGCAGCGACCTGTGGGCGTACCGCGGCGAGGCGCAGCGCGTCCCCGGCCAGCGCATCGGCCACGAGTTCCTCGGCGTCGTCGAGGAGACCGGCTCCGCGGTGTCCGGGCTGCGCGCCGGCGACCTGGTCGTGGCGCCCTTCATGTGGTCCGACGGCACCTGCGACCACTGCTCCGAGGGGCTGTACACCTCCTGTGCGGACGGCGGTTTCTGGGGGTCCGTCGGCCACGACGGCGGACAGGGCGAGGCCGTCCGCGTCCCCCACGCCGACGGCACCCTGGTCAGGCTGCCCGCCGAAGCGGCCTCGGACGACCACCTGCTGACGGGCCTGCTGGCGCTGTCCGACGTCATGGGCACCGGCCACCACGCGGCGCTCGGCGCCGGCGTCCGCGAGGGCGCCACCGTCGCCGTGGTCGGCGACGGCGCCGTCGGACTGTGCGGGGTGCTCGCGGCCCGGCGGCTGGGCGCGGAGCGGATCATCGCGCTCGGCCGGCACGCGGCCCGCACCGACATCGCGAAGCTGTTCGGGGCGACGGACGTCGTCGCCGAGCGGGGGGAGGCCGCCGTGGCCGCCGTACGGGAGTTGACCCGGGGTTTCGGCGCGCACGCCGTGATCGAGGCGGTCGGCACCGAGCAGTCCATGCGCACCGCCATCGGCATCGCCCGCGACGGCGGGTCCGTCGGCTACGTCGGCGTCCCGCACGGCAGCGGCACCGGCATCGACCTCGACGTGATGTTCGACCGCAACATCAGCCTGCGCGGCGGCGTGGCTCCGGTCCGCGCGTACATACCGGAGCTGCTGCGGGACGTGCTGAGCGGCGCGATCGACCCGGCGCCCGTCTTCGACCGGGCGGTCTCCCTGGAGGGTGTCCCGGACGGCTACCGCGCGATGGACGACCGCAGCGCGTTGAAGGTGCTCATCAAGCCCTGAGCGCGGGCGCGGGGGCGGGGACGGCCGGAGGGGCCGGCCCGGGATCACTCCCCGGCCGGCCCCTCCGCCGCCCGCTGTGCGGGCGGTGTGCCGCGCGGTGGTTACTTCACGGCCTTGAGGGCGTCCACGACGCCGGCGCCGTAGTAGCCCGTCTGGCCCCACTTGGCCTGGCAGGTCGCGGCGTCCACCAGGTTGCCCGCGGTGTCGTACACCTGGGCCGGGCAGTCCGCCTTGGTGGCCTGCGACTTCAGCATGCGCTGGAGCTGGGACGGGGTGGCGTTCGGGTGGGCGCTCTTCAGCAGCGCCGCGACGCCCGCCACGTGCGGGGCGGCCATCGAGGTGCCCTGCTTGTAGCCCCAGCCGCCGCCGAGGACCGTCGACAGCACGCGGCCGTTGGCGTCGGGGGTGGCCGGGACCTGCCACTTGTCGCCGCCGGGGGCCGCCACGTCCACGACGCCGAGGCCGTAGCTGGAGTAGTACGACTTCAGGCCCTTGTCGCCGGTGGCGCTGACCGTCACGACGCCGGGGAGCTGTGTGGGCAGGTCCAGGCAGGTGCTCGGGTCGATGGTGCGCGGGCCGGGGGTGGTGTCGTTCGGGCTGGAGTCGTCGAGGATCGAGTCGGCCGCCAGGTCGTGGTCGGAGTTGCCGGCCGAGGCGACGCTGAGGACGCCCTTGCGCTCCGCGTAGCGGGTGGCCCGGGTGAGGGCCTCCACCAGCGCGCCCTGGTCGCTGTCCGACTTGCAGTTGTAGAGCCAGGGGTCGACGTAGTAGCTGTTGTTGGTCACCTCGATCCCCTTCTCGGCGGCGAACATGAAGCCGCAGACGACCGCCTCGGTGTAGAAGAGGCTGGTGCCGGGCTCGCTCACCTTGATGCCGGCGACCTTGACGCCGGGCGCCACACCGGAGATGCCGACGCCGTTGCGGGCCGCGGCTATGGTGCCGGCGACGTGGGTGCCGTGGTCGCTGCCGTCCGGGTACGGGCGCCAGGCGCCCTCGGAGGTGTCCGCGACGCCGCCGACGCAGTTGGCCGACTGGGACCGGGAGAAGTTCGGGGCCAGATCGGGGTGGGTGTCGTCGACACCCGTGTCGATGACGCCGACGGTGACGTCCGGGCTGCCATCGTTGATCTTGTGTGCCTGGTCGGCCTTGATCGTCCGCAGGTCCCACTGGTTGGGCTCCAGCGGCTCCTGACCCGTCTGCGCCGCCGCGGCGGCCTTGGCGGCGTCCGCCGCGCTCAGCTTCTGGGTGGCGCCCTCGTCGGTGGTCTTCGCCGCCGTGAGGGGGGCCGTGCGGGTGGCGCCGACCGACACGAACAGGCTGCGCTGGGCGCGCAGGGTCTTCGCGAAGTCGGGGTTCTGGGAGTGCGCGACGACCACGCCGATCTGGTCGTAGGACGTCACCACCGTGCCGCCCGCGCGCTCGATGGCCTTCTTCGCCTGCTTCGCCGTGCCATACGCGGTCAGGTTCGCCACGTAGGACAGCTTGGGGCCGGTGGTCTGCTTCGCCGCCGCGGTGTCCGCCGTGGTGCCCAGCGGGGCCGCGGAGGCCACGGCCGAGGGCAGGAAGGCGAGGGAGGCGGTGAGCGCCAGGCCGACCGGAACGGCGAGGCGCCGACGGCCGGATCCCAGATGAGCCATGGGTTCTCCACATCATCCGTGAAAAAGTCGTCCGCGCGCGGTCGCGCAGGACGACGGGTTCATGACAGGTGAACCTAATGCCGGTGTTCGCCTTTGCGCCATCAGTTCGAGGAATCAGTTTCCAAAGAATCCGGCGGAGTTGAACCGCCGCAGCACGCGGTACGTGCCGTTGTCAGGGGGGACGGCGCGCCCGCTCCCCACCCGGAGGTTGATTTGTCCGTCCCCACTGCACCCGCGTCACAAGGAGAGCCCCCCGTGACCACCGAAGCAGCGCCGCCCCCCGGCGGCGCGGGAACGTCCGCGGCAAGCCCCACCGCCGAAGAGTTCGAGGCCGTCCAGCGCAGCCCCGAGTTCGCCGCCCTGCGCAGCTCCCACCGCTCCTTCGCCTTCCCGCTGACCGTGGCCTTCGTCGCCTGGTACCTGCTGTACGTGCTGCTGTCGAACTACGCGGGCGGCTTCATGGGGACCAGGCTCTTCGGGAACGTCAACGTCGCGCTCGTACTCGGCCTCGGCCAGTTCGCCACGACGTTCCTGATCGCCTGGCTCTACTCGCGCCACGCGGCCGCGAAGCTCGACCCCAAGGCGGACGCCATCAAGGCGCGGATGGAGAACGGCCGATGAGCACCCACGACCTCGCGGCGGCCTCCCCCGTACTCGCCTCCGGCGCCGGCGACCACCGGCCGCTGATCATCACCCTCTTCGGGCTGTTCGTCGTCGCCACCCTGATCATCACCGTCTGGGCCGGCCGGCAGACCCGCGACGCCGCCGACTTCTACGCCGGCGGCCGCCAGTTCACCGGTTTCCAGAACGGCCTGGCCATCTCCGGCGACTACATGTCCGCCGCGTCCTTCCTCGGCATCGCCGGAGCCATCGCCCTCTTCGGCTACGACGGCTTCCTGTACTCCATCGGCTTCCTCGTCGCCTGGCTCGTGGCGCTGCTGCTGGTCGCCGAGCCGCTGCGCAACTCCGGCCGCTACACCATGGGCGACGTCCTCGCCTTCCGGATGCGCCAGCGGCCCGTGCGCACCGCCGCCGGCACCTCCACCATCGTCGTGTCGATCTTCTACCTGCTCGCGCAGATGGCAGGCGCCGGCGTCCTCGTCTCGCTGCTGCTCGGCATCACCAGCGACGGCGGCAAGATCGCGGTCGTCGCCCTGGTCGGCGTCCTGATGATCGTGTACGTGACCATCGGCGGCATGAAGGGCACCACCTGGGTCCAGATGATCAAGGCGGTGCTGCTCATCGCGGGCGCCCTGCTGATCACCTTCCTGGTGCTGCTGAAGTTCGACTTCAACGTCTCCGAGCTGCTCGGCAAGGCCGCGGAGAACAGCGGCCAGGGAGCCGCGTTCCTCGAACCGGGACTCAAGTACGGCCAGGACGCGACGAGCAAGCTCGACTTCCTCTCCCTCGGCATCGCCCTGGTCCTCGGCACCGCCGGCCTGCCGCACATCCTGATCCGCTTCTACACGGTCCCCACCGCCAAGGCCGCCCGCAAGTCCGTCAACTGGGCCATCGGCATCATCGGCGCCTTCTACCTGATGACGATCGCCCTCGGCTTCGGCGCCGCCGCCCTGCTGGAGCGGACCGACATCATCGCCTCCAACAAGGCCGGCAACACCGCGGCCCCGCTCGTCGCCCAGGAACTCGGCGGAGGCGCGGGCTCCACCGGCGGCGCCGTCCTGCTCGCCGTGATCTCGGCCGTGGCCTTCGCCACCATCCTCGCCGTCGTCGCCGGACTCACCCTCGCCTCGTCCTCGTCGTTCGCCCACGACCTGTACGTGAACGTGATCCGCAAGGGGCAGGCCACCGAGAAGGAGGAGGTCCGCGCCGCCCGCTGGTCCACCGTCGTCATCGGCGCCGCCGCGATCTTCCTCGGCGCCCTCGCCCGCGACCTCAACGTCGCCGGCCTGGTCGCGCTCGCCTTCGCGGTCGCCGCCTCAGCCAACCTGCCGACCATCCTCTACAGCCTCTTCTGGAAGCGCTTCACCACCCGCGGCGCCCTGTGGTCGATCTACGGAGGCCTGGTCTCCTCCGTCGTCCTGGTGCTCTTCTCCCCGGTCGTCTCCGGCAAGCCCACCTCGATGTTCAAGGACGCCGACTTCTACTGGTTCCCGCTGGAGAACCCCGGCATCGTCTCCATCCCGCTGGGCTTCCTCCTCGGCTGGCTCGGCACCGTCCTGTCCAAGGAGAAGGCCGACCCCGCGAAGTTCGCCGAGCTGGAGGTCCGCTCCCTGACCGGCACCGGAGCGCACTGACCGCCGCCCGCAGCGGCCGTGTCGTACGTCCCTACGACACGGCCGCGCCCCACCTCGTTCGATCGGGTATCCCGCCGGATCACCTCTCTCGCGTAGGCTCGACAGCGAGCGCATGCATCCTCCATCCGACGCGGCGCACACCTCTACGAACCGGACAGGGGAGGGGGCCCACAGTGCTTCTCGACACGTACGGCCGCGTGGCCACTGACCTGCGCGTCTCGCTCACCGACCGGTGCAACCTGCGCTGCACGTACTGCATGCCCGAAGAAGGCCTGCAATGGCTCGGCAAGTCCGATCTGCTCACCGACGACGAGATCGTCCGGCTGATCCGCATAGCCGTCACCCGCCTCGGCATCACCGAGGTCCGCTTCACCGGCGGCGAGCCCCTGCTGCGCCCCGGCCTCGTCGGCATCGTCGAGCAGTGCGCGGCCCTGGAGCCCCGCCCGAAGATGTCGCTGACCACCAACGGCATAGGCCTCGCGCGGACCGCCCGCGCGCTCAAGGCCGCCGGCCTGGACCGGGTGAACGTCTCCCTGGACACGCTGCGCCCCGACGTCTTCAAGACCCTCACCCGCCGCGACCGCCACCGCGACGTCCTCGACGGGATGGCCGCCGCCCGCGACGCCGGCCTGACCCCCGTCAAGGTCAACGCCGTCCTGATGCCCGGCCTGAACGACGACGAGGCCCCCGACCTGCTGGCCTGGGCCCTCGCCCACGAGTACGAGCTCCGCTTCATCGAGCAGATGCCGCTGGACGCCCAGCACGGCTGGAAGCGCGACGGGATGATCACCGCCGGGGACATCCTGGAGTCCCTGCGCACCCGCTTCACCCTGACCGAGGAAGGCGCCGAGGAGCGCGGCTCCGCCCCCGCCGAGCGCTGGCTCGTCGACGGCGGCCCCGCCACCGTCGGCGTCATCGCCTCCGTGACCAGGCCCTTCTGCAGCGCCTGCGACCGCACCCGGCTCACCGCCGACGGCCAGGTCAGGACGTGTCTCTTCGCCACCGAGGAGTCCGACCTGCGCGGAGCCCTGCGCTCCGGAGGGACCGACGAGGAGATCGCCGGCCTGTGGAAGGCGGCGATGTGGGGCAAGAAGGCCGGCTCCGGCCTCGACGACCCGTCCTTCCTCCAGCCCGACCGCCCCATGTCGGCGATCGGCGGCTGAACCCCGGTCGGGCAGGCCGCCGGAGCGGCGCTACCGCCGTTCCGAGCCCTCCGGCTGCACCCACTCGCCGAGCGCCACCACGTCCTTGAGGAAGCCGCGCACCCCCAGGAACTGCGACAGGTGCTCCCGGTGCTCCTCGCAGGCGAGCCACGTCTTGCGCCGCTCCGGCGTGTGCAGCTTCGGGTTGTTCCAGGCCAGCACCCAGACGGCCGAGGCACGGCAGCCCTTGGCGGAGCAGGTGGGGACATCGGGGGCGCCGGGCGCGTCAGGGGTGATCACGGCACAACCCTACAAACCGGCCCCGGGAAAAGGCGACGCCGAGCAGCCACGGGGGGAGCTGCCCGGCGTCGGTCCGTCGCTCCGACGGGGGATGCGGAGCGCGTAGGCAGTATGTCACGCAGGACCCGGTGCGGTGCACCGGAACCTCATGATTGATCTGAGCTATTCCTGAGGTTTCCCGCCTCCAGTGCCGGACGCACAGGTGAGGGGATGAAGTTCGAAGGCAGCTTCGGCGTCGACTCGCGCCCGGCGTTCGCGATGACCACCGCCACGTACGGCAGCAGCGCGCCCGCCACGAGCGTCACCACCGCCACGTGGCGCTCCACGTTCCACAGGATCACCGTCGCCAGGACCGAGAGGGTCCTGATCACCATCGAGATGACGTACCGGCGCTGCCTGCCGCGCACGTCCTCGTCGAGGCCCAGCCGGGCCCCCGTGATCCGGAAGACCTCGGTTCCGTTCCGCTTCTTCCGCAGCACGCTCCACCGCCCGATCCGACTCCCGGACGCTCCCGCCCGGTCCCTTATACGGTACGCCGGGCCGCGGGCGGTGCGCAGACCGGGTGGCCCCGGCAGGACGCGCCCGACATGCGGGCCGGGGCCCGGGGGCCGAAACTGGGCCCACATGCGCACGACGCGCCCTGAGGAGGCTCGACATGCAGTGGTTGTGGGCGATCATCGTCGGTTTCGTGCTCGGCCTGATCGCGCGGGCGATCCTGCCGGGCAAGCAGCACCAGCCGCTCTGGCTCACCACGCTCTTCGGCATCGCCGGCGCCATCCTCGGCAACGCCGTGGCGGGCTGGATCGGCGTCCGGGAGACTGCGGGCATCGACTGGATCCGGCACCTGCTCCAGCTCGCGGGCGCCGTCCTCATCGTCGGCCTCGGCGACATGATCTACATGTCGCTGCGCGGCGGGAGCAGGCGCACGACCTGACACCCCGGGCGCACGCGGCAGGGGCCGGCCCGGACGGAGAGTCCGGACCGGCCCCTGTGCCGTGCCCCGTACGGGCAGGCCGTCTGCCTCAGGCGCCGGTGACCTCGACCGCGGCCAGGTTCTTCTTGCCGCGGCGCAGCACCAGCCAGCGCCCGTGCAGCAGGTCCGACGCATCCGGGACCGCGTCCTCGGCGGTCACCTTCGCGTTGTTCACGTAGGCGCCGCCCTCCTTCACGGTGCGGCGGCCGGCCGACTTGCTCGCGACCAGGCCGGTCTCCGCGAACAGGTCGACGACCGGGGCGAGCGCGCCCACCTTCGCATGCGGCAGCTCCGACAGGGCCGCGGCCAGCGTGGCCTCGTCCAGGTCCGCCAGCTCGCCCTGCCCGAACAGGGCCTTCGACGCGGCGATCACCGCGGCGCACTGGTCGGCGCCGTGCACCAGCGTCGTCAGCTCCTCCGCCAGCGCGCGCTGCGCGGCACGGGCCTGCGGCCGCTCCGCGGTCTGCGCCTCCAGCTCCTCCAGCTCCTCACGGGACCTGAAGGACAGGATCCGCATGTAGGTGGAGACGTCCCGGTCGTCGACGTTCAACCAGAACTGGTAGAACGCGTACGGCGTCGTCATCTCCGGGTCGAGCCAGACGGCCCCGCTCTCGGTCTTGCCGAACTTGGTGCCGTCCGCCTTGACCATCAGCGGCGTCGCCAGCGCGTGGACCTGCGCCTGCGGCTCCAGCTTGTGGATCAGGTCGAGGCCGGCCACCAGGTTGCCCCACTGGTCCGACCCGCCCTGCTGGAGGGTGCACCCGTACCGGCGGTACAGCTCCAGGAAGTCCATGCCCTGCAGGAGCTGGTAGCTGAACTCGGTGTAGCTGATGCCCTCCTGCGACTCCAGGCGGCGGGCCACGGAGTCCTTCGTCAGCATCTTGTTGACGCGGAAGTGCTTGCCGATGTCCCGCAGGAACTCGATGGCGGACAGGCCCGCCGTCCAGTCCAGGTTGTTGACCATGACCGCCGCGTTCTCACCCTCGAAGGACAGGAACGGCTCGATCTGCGTCCGCAGCCGGTTCACCCAGTTCGCCACCGTCTCCGGGTCGTTCAGGGTGCGCTCGGCCGTCGGGCGCGGGTCGCCGATCTGGCCGGTGGCCCCGCCGACCAGCGCCAGCGGCCGGTGCCCGGCCTGCTGGAGCCGGCGCACGGTGAGGACCTGCACCAGGTGCCCGACGTGCAGCGACGCCGCCGTCGGGTCGAAGCCGCAATAGAACGTGACAGGACCGTCCGCGAACGCCTTGCGCAGCGCTTCTTCGTCGGTGGACTGGGCGAACAGCCCGCGCCACTTCAGTTCGTCGACGATGTCCGTCACGGTCGTGACTCTCCTTGAACGAGGTGAAACAGGGTGGTGAAGGGTTTCCCCGCCAGTCTAGGCGGGCGGGGGGCCGCCTCCCGACGCCCGCCCGGCGCCCGCCCGGCGCCCGCCCGGCGCCGGCCCGGCGGCGCCGGAGCCGCCGGGCCGGCGGGAGCGTACGGTCAGACGCCCTTGCTGACCGAGCTCATGTTGAAGTCCGGGATCCGCAGCGCCGGCATCGCGGCCCGGGTGAACCAGTCGCTCCACTCGCGCGGCAGCGTCTTCTCGGTCCGCCCCGCCTCCGAGGCCCGCGAGAGCAGGTCCACCGGCGACTCGTTGAACCGGAAGTTGTTCACCTCGCCGACGACCTCCCCGTCCTCCACGAGGTAGACGCCGTCCCGGGTCAGGCCGGTCAGCAGCAGCGTCGCCGGGTCGACCTCGCGGATGTACCACAGGCAGGTCAGCAGCAGGCCCCGCTGCGTGCCCGCGACCATCTCCTCCAGCGACTTCTCCCCGCCCCCGTCCAGGACCAGGTTGCCGAAGCCGGGGGAGAGCGGCATGCCCGTGAGGGCCGCGGTGTGCCGGGTCGTGGCCAGCCGGGCCAGCTCGCCGTCCTTGATCCAGTCGGTCGCCGGCACCGGCAGGCCGTTGTCGAAGACGGACGCGTCGTCGCCCGAGCTGTGCGCGATCACGAACGGCGCCGACTCCAGCCCCGGGGCGTTCGGGTCGCTGCGCAGGGTCAGCGGCAGCCGTGACAGCCGCTCCCCGAGCCGGGTGCCGCCGCCCGGCTTGGAGAACACCGTCCGGCCCTCCACCGCGTCCCGCGCCGCCGCCGACCACATCTGGTAGATCAGCAGGTCCGCCACCGCCGTCGGCGGGAGCAGCGTCTCGTACCGGCCCGCCGGCAGGTCGAAGCGGCGCTCCGCCCAGCCCAGGCGCACGGCGAGCTCCGCGTCCAGCGCGAGCGGGTCCACGTCCTTGAAGTCCCGGGTGCCGCGGCCGGCCCACGCCGAGCGCTGCCGGTCCGGTGACTTCGCGTTGAGCTCCAGCGTGCCGTTCGGCTGGTCGTGCCGCAGCCGCAGCCCGGTCGAGGTGCCGACGTACGTGGAGACCAGCTCGTGGTTGGCGAAGCCGTACAGCTCGCGGCCGCCCGCCCGGGCCCGGGCGAAGGCCTCGCCGAGCGCCGGCGCGAAGTCCGCGAAGACCGAGGAGGAGGTCTCGGCCGGGGCGTCGGTGAAGTCCGGCGAGGCGGGCGTGCCCGTGACCAGCGGCTGCGCGTCCTCCGCGGGACCGGCGTCGCGCGCGGCGGCCTCCGCTGCCCGGACCAGCGGCTCCAGGTCGTCGGCGGTGACGGCCGCGCGCGAGACGACCCCCGAGGCGGTGCCCTCCCGCCCGTCGACCGTGGCGATGACGGTCAGCGTGCGGCCGCGGGTCACGCCGTTGGTCGTGAGCGCGTTGCCGGCCCAGCGCAGGTTGGCCGAGGACTCCTCGTCGGCGATGACGACGCAGCCGTCGGCGGTGGACAGCTCCAGGGCCCGCTCGACGATCTCGTGCGGCTTCGTGCGGTTCGAGGTCATCAGCGACCGGCCTCCTGGGTGGTGTTCAAGATGTTCACGTCGCGGAACAGCGCGGACGGACAGCCGTGCGAGACGGAGGCGACCTGGCCCGGCTGCGCCTTGCCGCAGTTGAAGGCGCCGCCGAGGACGTAGGTCTGCGGCCCGCCGACCTTCTCCATGGACCCCCAGAACTCGGTGGTCGTCGCCTGGTACGCGACGTCGCGCAGCTGGCCGGCCAGCCGGCCGTTCTCGATCCGGTAGAAGCGCTGCCCCGTGAACTGGAAGTTGTAGCGCTGCATGTCGATCGACCAGGAGCGGTCCCCGACGACGTAGATGCCGCGCTCCACCCCGCCGATCAGGTCCTCGGTCGACAGCCCGCCGGGGTCCGGCTGGAGCGAGACGTTCGCCATGCGCTGGACGGGGACGTGCCCGGGGGAGTCGGCGAAGGCGCAGCCGTTGGACCGCCCGAGACCGGTCAGCTTCGCGATGCGCCGGTCCAGCTGGTAGCCGACCAGGGTGCCCTCCCGGACCAGGTCCCAGCTCTGCGCCTCGACGCCCTCGTCGTCGTAGCCGATGGTGGCCAGGCCGTGCTCGGCGGTGCGGTCGCCGGTCACGTTCATGATCGACGAGCCGTACCTGAGCTTGCCGAGCTGGTCGAACGTGGCGAAGGAGGTCCCCGCGTACGCCGCCTCGTAGCCGAGCGCCCGGTCCAGCTCGGTGGCGTGCCCGATCGACTCGTGGATGGTGAGCCACAGGTTGGAGGGGTCGACCACGAGGTCGTAGCGGCCCGCCTCGACGCTCGGCGCGCGCATCTTCTCGGCGAGCAGCTCCGGGATCCGCTCCAGCTCGGCGTCCCAGTCCCAGCCGGTGCCGGTCAGGTACTCCCAGCCGCGGCCGACCGGCGGCGCGATGGTCCGCATCGAGTCGAAGCCGCCGGTCTGCCCGTCCACGGCGACCGCGGTGAGCTGCGGGTGGACCCGTACCCGCTGCTGGGTGGTCACGGTGCCGGCCGTGTCCGCGTAGAACTTGTTCTCGTGCACGGCGAGCAGCGAGGCGTCCACGTGCGCCACACCGTCCGCGGCAAGCAGACGGGAGCTCCAGTCGGCCAGCAGGGCGGCCTTCTCGGCGTCCGGCACGGAGAAGGGATCCACCTCGTACGAGGAGATCCACGTCTTGTCGGCGTGCACCGGCTCCTGGGCCAGCTCCACCCGCTCGTCGGACCCTGCGGCCTTGATGACCTGCGCGGACAGCTTCGCCATGGCGACCGCCTGGGACGCCACGCGCGCCGCACCGTCCATCGTCAGGTCCACTCCGGAGGCGAAGCCCCAGGCGCCGCCGTGCACCACGCGGACCGCGTACCCGAGGTCCGTGGTGTCGGACCCGCCGGAGGGCTTGGCGTCCCGCAGCCGCCAGGACGCGCTGCGGATCCGCTCCAGCCGGAAGTCGGCATGCTCGGCGCCCAGCGCGCGGGCCCGGGCGAGCGCCGCGTCGGCGAGCGCCCGCAGGGGCAGCGCGGTGAAAGCCGCGTCGATGGAATGGGGCACGGAATTCCTCCCGAGGTCGGGGCCGGTCCCCCTGATCATGGCGCGCCCGGGGCTTTTGTGCCTACCCCTTTCTGTAGGGACTCGACAGAGCCCGTCGCACGGCCCTGTGGGACATCGATTCTCCGCATTCCCTGCGGGACCTATAGGTTTCTGGTACTCAGACCGCTAGTCGAAAGGGTGATCCGTTGAGCCGCTCGGTTCTCGTCACCGGAGGAAACCGGGGCATCGGCCTCGCCATCGCCCGCGCCTTCGCACAGGCCGGCGACAAGGTCGCGGTCACGTACCGCTCGGGCGAGCCGCCGGAGGAGCTCACCGCACTCGGCGTCCTGGCGGTCCGCTGCGACATCACCGACTCCGAGCAGGTGGAGCAGGCCTACAAGGAGATCGAGGACGCCCACGGCGCCGTCGAGGTGCTGGTGGCCAACGCGGGCATCACCAAGGACACGCTCCTGATGCGCATGTCCGAGGACGACTTCACCTCGGTGGTCGACACCAACCTCACCGGCACCTTCCGCGTGGTCAAGCGCGCCAACCGCGGCATGCTGCGCGCCAAGAAGGGCCGCGTCGTCCTGATCTCCTCGGTCGTGGGCCTCCTCGGCTCCGCCGGCCAGGCCAACTACGCGGCCTCCAAGGCGGCGCTGGTGGGCTTCGCCCGCTCGCTCGCCCGCGAGCTGGGCTCCCGCAACATCACCTTCAACGTCGTCGCGCCCGGTTTCGTGGACACCGACATGACGAAGGTGCTCACCGACGAGCAGCGCGCGGCCATCGTGGCGAACGTGCCGCTCGCCCGCTACGCGCAGCCCGAGGAGATCGCGGCAGCGGTCAGCTTCCTGGCGTCCGACGACGCCGCGTACATCACCGGAGCCGTCATTCCCGTTGACGGCGGATTGGGCATGGGTCACTGATCACCATGAGCGGAATCCTCGAGGGCAAGCGGATCCTCGTCACCGGCGTGCTGATGGAGTCCTCCATCGCCTTCCACGTCGCCAAGCTGGCCCAGGAGCAGGGCGCCGAGGTCATCCTGACCGCGTTCCCGCGTCCGACGCTGACCGAGCGCATCGCGAAGAAGCTGCCCAAGCCGGCCAAGGTCATCGAGCTCGACGTCACCAACGACGAGCACCTCGCCCGCCTGGAGCAGCTGGTCCGCGACGAGCTCGGCGGCCTCGACGGCGTCGTCCACTCGATCGGCTTCGCCCCGCAGGACGCCCTCGGCGGCAACTTCCTGAACACCCCGTTCGAGTCGGTCGCGACCGCCATGCACGTCTCGGCGTTCTCGCTGAAGTCGCTGACCATGGCCTGCAAGCCGCTGTTCCCGGCGGAGGGTGCGGCGGTCGTCGGCCTGACCTTCGACGCGCAGTTCGCCTGGCCGCAGTACGACTGGATGGGCCCGGCCAAGGCCGCCCTGGAGGCCACCAGCCGCTACCTCGCCCGCGACCTGGGCAAGGAGAACATCCGCTGCAACCTCGTCTCGGCCGGCCCGATCGGCTCGATGGCCGCGAAGTCCATCCCGGGCTTCGGCGAGCTGGCGGACACCTGGAACCACCGCTCCATGCTGGAGTGGGACATGAGCGACCCGGAGCCGGCCGGCCGCGGCGTCGTCGCGCTGCTGTCGGACTGGTTCCCGAAGACCACGGGCGAGATCGTCCACGTGGACGGCGGCCTGCACGCCATGGGCGCCTGAGCACCGCCCGAACCAGCCGAACGGCGGCGGCCGCGCTTTCCCGAGGGGAGGCGCGGCCGCCGCCGTTCGGGCGTACGGGGGCCGGGGGAAAGGGGCGGCCGGCGAACGCACGTACGCCCGCCGACCGGATCTTCCCGAGTCGAAAACCCGGACAGAACCCGGCAAACTGACCGGGCCGGGATCTTCCCGGATCCTGCTGCGGGGAGGAGGTGCGGGCGTGCACGCGAGGCCGAGCCGGGCAGTGCTGCTGCTGGTCACCCCGGTGGCCCTGGCCGCCCTCCTCGTCCCCGGGACGGCCGCGCCGCCAGCGGGGACCCGCCCGGCGCCGGCCCCCCTCGCCGCGGACTCCGCCGTGGTCGACCTCGACGAGATCCCCGTCGAGCCGCCCGTCCGGCCCGCCTCGCCCGCCGCCGAGCTCTTCGGCGCCGACTGCGACACCGTCATCGAGGGCTCGCTGGTGACCGCGCACTGCCAGAACGGCTACCCCGAGACCGACCATCTGCGGCTGCACGTCGAATGCGACCGCTGGTGGGACCTCGACGGCGACAGCGCCGCCGTACCGGTCGACCCGGCCGGCCGGGTCGAGCTCGTGGGGCGCTGCTGGAAGGAGGTCCGCTCCGCCTGGATCACCCACGGACGGGCCTGACCCCCGGGCCCCGTCAGGTGCGCGCCTCCGGGCGGCCGCCCAGGCAGGCGTACGGGTACCCGGCCGCCTCCGCGGCCGCCGCGTCCCCGTCGCCCCGCCGGATCGCCTCGATCAGCCGCGCGTGGTCCATGTGCGCCGACGGCTCCAGCACCGTCCCCACGTCGGTGCGCAGCCACTCCGCGACCAGGTCGCCGAGGTCCGCGTACAGCTCGACGAGCACCTCGTTGTGCGAGGCGGCGACCACCGCCATGTGCAGGGCGACGTCCGCCGCGACGAACCGCCCCGCGTCCCCGCTCGCCCAGGCCGCCTCGCGGCGTGCCAGCAGCGCGTCCAGCTGGGCCATGTCCCGGTCGGTGCGCCGCTCGGCCGCCAGCCGGGCCCCCGAGGACTCCAGTGTCGAGCGGAGCTCCGCGACGTGGCGCGGGTCGGCCCCGGCGAAGCGGCGGTGCATCACCCCGGCCAGCTCGCTCGTGGCGAGGACGTACGTCCCCGAACCCTGGCGGATGTCGAGGAGGCCGTTGTGCGCGAGGGCCCGGACGGCCTCGCGGACGGTGTTGCGGGCGACGCCGAGCAGCTCGACGAGCTCCGGCTCGGTGGGGATCCGGGAGCCGACCGGCCACTCGCCGGAGGTGATCTGGTTCCTGAGCTGCGCGATCACCTGGTCGACCAGGGCGGAACGGCGGGGCGAGGTCAGCGGCATGCGGTCGGGGTCCTCTCGGTCCACTCCGGCACGGAACAGTCAATCATCCCATGATTCTATGATGGACCCATGCCCGACGACGACTCCCGCACCCCGAACACCCGGAACACCGCGAACACCCTGAACGGCCCGACCGGTCGGCACGCCCTGGCCACCCTGAAGCGGCACCC
>NZ_RPSE01000469.1:0-4341 GCF_003949955.1 Streptomyces sp. WAC05292 | reverse complement strand
GCGCCCGGCCGCTGCCGCGGCGCGGCGGCCGCCGCTCATGCGGCAGCCCAGGCAGCCCGCGTGGCCGCCGTGCGCGGCGGTGTCGCGGACCCGCCAGTCCCATGCGGCTTCGGGCCGGGGGCCGCTCGGCTTGCCCCAGCCGGCCAGGTGCAGCAGCCAGGTGGTGAGCCCGGCCACCGCGACGACGGCGAGTCCCAGCCAGAGGGCCGGCCCCGAGGAGAGGCACAGTCCGGCGCCGGCGACCGCGCTGCCGAGGACCGCCAGGGCCGTTCCGGTCCAGCCGGCCACGGTGTGCCCCATGTCCACGTGCCCGTGCGCGCTCATGCGTTCTCCCAAGTAGGCTCTGAGCAGGAAGTTTTACCTCGCGAGATAAACATCTGACCAAGAAAGTATCTCGCGATCTAAGTTACTTAGATGCTAAGGAGTATCGGCGTGCAGGGCAAGCCCCGACCCCCGGCCACGGTCGCCGAGGCGATCTCGCGCATGGACGGCTACGTCGCCCTCGGCCTGATCGGCCAGCAGGAGGTGGCGCAGCTGCTGGGCCTGAACGTCACGGACCTGACCTGCCTGGGACACATCCTGGGAGCCGGCGAGGAGCCGCTCTCCGCAGGGGACCTGGCCGCGCTGACGAACCTGACGACCGGCGCCGTGACCGGCGTCCTCAACCGCCTCGAACGCGCCGGATTCGCCGAGCGCCGCCCCGACCCCGCCGACCGGCGGCGGGTCCGCGTCGTGGCCGTCCCGGAGGCCGCGCAGCGGGTCATCGCCGTGTACCAGCCCTTCTACGACCGCCTCGGCAGGCTGTTCGCGCAGTACACCCCCGACGAGGTGGCCGTCATCGCCGACTGGTTCGACCGGGCGGCCGCCGAGGCCCGGGAGCACCTGGACCGCCTGCGGTCCGGCGGGGCCGCGGCCCTGGCCGCCCCCGCGGCGGCGGACGCCCCCGGGGACGCACGGGGCCCGATGGTAAAATCTCCCTTTTCGCGCCCCGAGGAAGGCTCTGCATGAAGAACCCGTCACCCTACGGGCGTTTCGGCGTCAGGCCCGCCGCCAAGGCGGCCCCGAGGAGCACCGCCGGCAAGGGCGCCGGCAAGGCACCCCGGAGCGTCGCGCCCGCGGGCGAGTTCGCCATGCCCGAGCCCGCGGTGCCCGCACTGCCGCCGGTGGCGTCGTTCGAGGAGCTGGACCTGCCGCGCGAGCTGCTCGGGACGCTGGCCGAGGCCGGCGTGTCCGAGCCGTTCCCCATCCAGGCCGCCGCCCTCCCGAACGCCCTCGCCGGCCGGGACGTCCTCGGCCGCGCCCGCACCGGCTCCGGCAAGACGCTCGCCTTCGGCCTGGCCGTGCTGGCCCGGACCGCCGGCCGCAAGGCCGAGCCGAAGCGGCCGCTCGCGCTGGTCCTCGTCCCGACCCGCGAGCTCGCGCAGCAGGTCACCGAGGCGCTCGCCCCCCACGCGGCGGCGCTGGACCTGCGCATGACCGCCGTCGTCGGCGGCCTGTCGATCGGCCGGCAGGTCGGCGAGCTGCGCCGCGGCACCGAGGTCGTCGTCGCGACCCCCGGACGCCTCAACGACCTGGTCGGCCGGCGCGACGTCTCCCTGGAGCGGGTCCGGACCGCGGTGCTCGACGAGGCCGACCAGATGTGCGACATGGGCTTCCTGCCGCAGGTCACGGAGCTCCTCGACCAGGTCCGGCCCGACGGGCAGCGCATGCTCTTCTCGGCGACCCTCGACCGCAACGTCGACCAGTTGGTGCGCGCCTATCTGAAGGACCCGGTCCCGCTCTCCGTCGACCCGTCCGCGGCGACCGTGACGACCATGGACCACCACGTCCTGCACATCCAGGCCGCGGACAAGTACTCCGCGGCGACCGAGATCGCCGCCCGTGAGGGCCGGGTGCTGATGTTCCTGGACACCAAGCACGGCGTGGACCAGTTCGTGAAGCACCTGCGGGCCATGGGGGTGCGCGCGGAGGGCCTGCACAGCGGCAAGTCGCAGCCGCAGCGGACGCGGACGCTCGCGCAGTTCAAGGAGGGGACGGTGACGGTCCTCGTCGCCACGAACGTCGCCGCCCGCGGCATCCACGTCGACGACCTCGACCTCGTCGTGAACGTGGACCCGCCCGCCGACCACAAGGACTACCTGCACCGCGGCGGCCGCACCGCCCGCGCGGGCGGCTCCGGCAAGGTCGTCACGCTCGTCACCCCGAACCAGCGGCGTGACGTGGTCCGGCTCATGGCCGAGGCCCGGATCCGGCCCACGACCACGCAGGTCCGCTCCGGCGAGGCCGCGCTCAGCCGGATCACCGGGGCCAAGGCCCCCTCCGGGGTGCCGCTGTCGGGCGCCTCGCCGACGGACGCCAAGGGCCGGCCGGCCGGCTCGGAGCTCGGCTTCCGCGGCATGGGCAGCCGGTCGGGCAAGGCCGGCCGCGGCAAGGAGTCCCGCAAGACCGCCGAGGCCAAGGCCCTCGCCGAGGCCCGCCGCGCGGCCCGCGTCCGCCGGGGGCACTGAGCGGGGCGGCGACCGGGCCGGCCCCCGTCACAGGGGCCGGCGTGCCGGGTCGGGTCGGTCAGCGGCGCTCGCGGCGCCGGCGGCGGGCGGTGACGATCGCGCGGGTGACGACCGGCGGCAGCAGGTCCTTGGCCAGCTTCCGCCAGGCCGCTCCCGGTCGCGGTTTCGGCGCCGGCTTCGGGGGCGCGACCGGCTGCGGCTCGGGCTCCGGGGCCGGGCGCAGCGGCTTCGGCGGCTCGGGCGCGACGGCGCCGTGGTCGCCGATCCGCACCAGCTGCTGCCCGGCCACGTCGTCGATGCCGTGCCACAGGTCCGGGCGGCCCTGCAACCAGTCGAGGAGGCCCTTGCGGTACGGCTCGGGGTCGTCCCAGGTGGCGTACAGCTTCGCCCCCGACACGCAGATCAGCCGCAGGCCCTCGTTGGCGACGGCCGCCCACACGGCGGCGGCGACACCGGGGCAGTGCTCGGACCGGTAGTCGTCGAAGGCGATCACCGCGCCGGGCGCGGCGACGGCCTTGGAGGAGGCGATGTCCTGCACCACGTGCTCGTACAGGTGGGAGGCGTCGATGTGGACGAACCGGCAGCTCGCCGGCCGGACCCGGTCGGCCACCACGAACGTCGGCGCCTGGATGACGGTCGGCAGCCGCTCGTGGAAGGCCAGGTAGTTCACCTCGAAGCCGCGGCGCGTGAGGGTGGGGTACGAGTCCTTCGTCTCCGCCAGGTTCGACTCGTCCGGCGCGGGCGAGTCGAAGAGGTCGCAGACGGTGAACTCCTCGCCGTCCCGCAGGTACCTCCCGAGGAAGATCGCGCTCTTGCCCATGAACGCACCCAGTTCGAGCAGGTCGCCCGGCTCGGCCCCGCTCTCCTTCTGGTGGGTCAGGAACCAGTCGAAGATGGCCTGGTCGTAGTCCGAGAACCACCCCTCGACCTGCTCGTACGCGGCCGGAGCGGGGATGGCCGGCTCTCCGTCGGGGGTGGTGACGGGAGCATGCGAAACGTGCGACACGGAGTGCAGCCTCCAGTGGAACGGCTTGGATCGACGCTGATACCCGGCCGGGGGTAGGCAGACCATAAGCCTGCGGACGGCCGGAAGACGAGTCCTTGTGCACACTGGTGGAATCTCGGTCCGCGGGCGCTCCCGTGATGCCCTCTTCGCCCCGGTCCGCACCGGGGGTGCCGTGCCGTCGCCCGTCGGGCGGGCCGTGCCGGCCGCGGCGTGCGGCCCGGCGGGTCAGGCGGTCGCGCTCGCGCGGCGCAGGCGCTGCACGGCGCCGTTGCGGACGAGGCGCGTGCGGGCCGACCCGGCGAGCAGGACCAGGGCCTCCTCGGGAACGGGCACGCGGACGGCGGTGCGCTGGCACCAGTCCGAGGCCCGCGCCAGTTCCTCGGCCGACCCGGGCTCGCCGCGGACGACGGCCTCCAGCAGAAGCCACTCGCGCAGCCGTCCCGCCGCGAAGGCCCGCCCGGCGACGGCGGCGGACATGGCCGCCGCCCAGTCGGCGAAGCCGTCGGAGTGCAGCAGGCGGGCGGCCCGCCGGTCCACGTGCGTGACCACCGCGCTCTCCGCCATCACGGGGTCGGGGTCGCGCAGCACGGCCGCGACGGCGCAGGCCTCCGCCTCGGCCGGCGCGCGGCCCCCTGCCGCGGGGACGCCCGCCGCCGCCGCGGCCAGGGCGTCGAGGTGGCGGGCGTAGCGCCAGTGCTCGGGCGGTTCCGTCCCCTCCGGCGCCGGCGCGGGTATCGGCTCATCGGTGCTCCCCATGGGTCCCATTCCACACGACGGCCGCGGACGGGCGGCGCGCAGGGTGGGCGCACAGGCCGACGTGAGCAGGGG
>NZ_RPSE01000468.1:0-4387 GCF_003949955.1 Streptomyces sp. WAC05292 | reverse complement strand
GGGCCCCGACCCCGGACCGTCCCCGAGCGCCGCGGCCCGCAGCAGCCGGCACAGTTCGGCGACGTCGCGTGCCGTGAAGGCGATGCGGATGCCGCCCCGCGCCCGCGCCGCCCGGCCCGCCGCCGTCGCGGCCAGGTCGCGCAGGCGCCACGGGGTCTCCCCGCGTGCCGACGCAGCGGCGGCCTCCAGCAGGTCGGCAGCCGCCCGGCGTGCCGCCGCGGTGTCGGTGCCGCGGAACAGGAACAGCTCGGCCGGCCACTCGTCCCGGGCGTGCTCCGGCGGCGGCGCGTCCGCGCCGTGCCCGGCCAGTACCGCGTGGAAGTTGGTGCCGCCGAAGCCGAAGGCGCTCAGCCCCGCGTACCGCCGCCCGGGGGCGGCCGGCCAGGGCAGAGCCTCGCGGTGGAACACGAACGGGCTCGCGCCCGCCCGCCAGGCGGAGTTCGGTCTCGACAGGTGCAGGGTGGGGGGCCGCACCCCCGTGTGCAGGGCGAGCGCCGTCTTGATCAGGCCGGCCAGTCCGGCGGCGCACTTCGTGTGCCCGATCTGCGATTTCACCGACCCGAGCACACAGCTCCCCGCGCGGGCGCCGGCCGCTTCGAACACCTCCGTCAGCACACCGAGCTCCGTGCGGTCGCCGACCACCGTGCCGGTCCCGTGCGCCTCGACCAGCCCGACGTCGGCCGGGGACACGCCGGCGCACCGGTACGCGCGCTCCAGCGCGGCCCGCTGCCCCTCCGGCCGGGGCGCGGTCAGCCCCAGCGAGCGCCCGTCGCTGGACGCGCCGACCGCCTTGACCACCGCGTACACGCGGTCCCCGTCCCGCTCCGCGTCCGCGAGGCGCTTCAGGACGACGCAGGCGACGCCCTCGCCGAGGGCGATGCCGTCCGCGGACCGGTCGAACGCGCGGGAGCGCCCGGTCGGGGACAGGGCGTGCACGGAGGTGAAGAGGGCGTAGTCGTTGATGCCGTTGTGGAGGTCGGCGCCGCCGCACAGCATCATGTCGCTCGTCCCGAGGACGAGTTCCTTGCAGGCGGCGTCCAGCGCGGCCAGCGACGAGGCGCAGGCGGCGTCCACGGTGTGGTTGGGGCCGCGCAGGTCGAGGCGGTTCGCCACCCGCCCGGCGACGACGTTGGCGAGCACGCCGGGGAAGGTGTCCTCGGTGAGCCGGGGCAGCTGCCCGTCCAGCCCGGCCGGCACCCGCCCGTAGTAGGAGGGCAGCACGGTCCGCAGCGTGGCGGCGTTCGACAGGTCGCTGCCCGCCTCGGTCCCGAACACCACCCCGGTCCGCGCCCGGTCGAAGGGCCGGCCGTCCTCGCCGTGTCCGGCGTCCTCCAGGGCGCGCCGGGACACCTCCAGTGCGAGCAGCTGCACCGGCTCGATGCTGCCGAGCGAGGCAGGGGGGATGCCGTAGCGCAGCGGGTCGAAGGGGATGCGGGGCAGGAAGCCGCCCCACCGGGAGGTGCTGGCCGGGCCGCTGCCGTCGGGGCCGGGGGAGCAGTGCACGTCCGGGTCCCAGCGCTCCGCGGGCACCTCGGTGACGGCGTCGTGGCCGTCCAGCACGTGTGCCCAGAACGCGGCGAGGTCCGGCGCCCCGGGGAACACGCAGGCCATGCCGACGACGGCGATGTCCAGCGGTGCGGGCGCGCGCTCGGCGGGCCCGGGGCCGGCCGGTTCCGCGGCCCGCAGGGCGGCACGCCGCCGCTCCAGGAAGGCCGCGGCGCCCGCGGTGACGGACTCGTGCAGTTCGGCGACGGTCGTGGCCGAGTGCCGCAGGACCGCGGCCTGCCCGGCCATGAACATGCCCTCCGCGTGCTGCCGCTCCTCGTCCACGGGCGCCAGCCCGCCGGCGGCGGTGCGCTCGACGCCCTTGCTCGCCAGCCGCAGCCGGCCGACGTTCAGCCGCTCCAGCCGCTCCCACACCTCCCGTTCGGGCGCACCGCCGGCGCGCAGCTCCGCCGCGAGCTTCCGGAACCCCTCGCTGAACGGGCTCGGCACGCACCGGGTGGCGTGCCCGGGCGCCGTCCGCAGCAGCGCGGTCCGCTCGGCGGCCAGCACCTGCCGCTGGAACAGCGGCTGTACGGCGCCGTGGGCGACGGCCTCCCGCGTGAACAGGTAGGCGGTGCCCATGAGGACGCCGACCGCGCACCCGCGGGAGGTGAGCGGCGCGGCCAGGGCGGCGACCATGGCGGCGGAGCGGGCGTCGTGCACGCCGCCCGCGAAGAACACCTCGAGGGCGGGCGCGGCGCCGGGGTCCCCCGCCACGTGGTCGAGCAGGACGCGGATCTGCGCCTCCCACAGCGGGAAGCTGTTGCGCGGTCCGACGTGGCCCCCGCATTCGGCGCCCTCGAAGACGAACCGGCGCGCTCCCTCGGCGAGGTACTGGCGCAGCAGTCCGGGGGAGGGGGCGTGGAGGAACGTCCGTATGCCGTCGGCTTCCAGGGCGCGGGCCTGCGAAGGCCGGCCGCCGGCGATCACCGCATGGCTCGGCCGGTGCGCCCGTACCGCTTCGAGCTGGGCGGCGCGTGTCTCCTCCGGGGCGAAGCCGAGGATGCCCACCCCCCAGGGGCGGCCTTCCAGCACGGCGGCCGCCTCCGCGAGCAGGGCGGCGGCCCGCTCGCGCCCGGCGAGGGCGAGGGCGAGGAACGGCAGGGCGCCGCCGTCGGAGACGGCGCGGGCGAAGTCCGCCCCGTCGCTGACCCGCGTCATCGGCCCCTGGGCGATCGGCAGGCGGGTGCCGAGTGCGCGGCTCATCGGGGATCCGGCGGTGAGGGCGCGGCCGGCGGCGCCGTCGGCGGTCGCAGCGCGGACGGCTTCGACGACGGCGCGTACCGCGCCGGCGGCGTCCCGGTGGCGGTCGGCGAACACGGCGGCCAGTGGGGCGTCCTGCCCGACCGGGAGGAGCCGGGCGTCGGGGTCCCGGCCGCCGAGCAGCGCGGCGATCCGCTCCGGGTCGTCGGGCAGGTCTCGGGGCGGCGCGCCGGGCGGCGGGGCCGCGGCCCCGCGCCGGTGCAGGAAGCGGTGGCCGCCCAGTTCGGTGGTCTCGGAGCCGTCCAGCGGGCGCAGTACCGCCGCGACGGCCGCGGGGAGCGACGACTCCGCGAGGAGCGCCAGCTGCGTGTCGAGGACGACGCCCGCGGCTCCGCCGGCGGCGGCCGCGGCGGCCGTGCCGGGCGCGATGCCCCCGCAGGCCCACACCGGCGGGCCGTCGGGTCCGACGGCGTCCAGGAGCTGCTGCACCAGGACGAACGTGCCGAGTTCGCCGATGCGCCCGCCGCATTCGCTGCCGCGGGCGACGAGGCCGTGCGCTCCCGCGTCCAGCGCGGCCCGCGCCTCGGCCAGGCCGGTGGCCTCGGCCAGCACCCGCACCCCGGGCGGCAGGTCCGCCGGCCGCACCGCGGATCCGGCGGCGAGGATCACCGTACGGGGCCCGCCCGGGCCGCCGAGCAGCCCTGCCGCGCCCCCGGGCCGTAATCGGCAGTGCGGGCCCACCCGCACCCCGAACCGCCCGGGGAGCCAGCCCCGCAGGTCGGCCAGGGCCGCCCGGGCGGCCCGGTCACCGCACCCGAGGTCCAGGACACCCAGTCCGCCGCCGCGGGTCACCGCGGCCGCGAGGCGGGCATCGGGTTCGCCGAAGGGGGTCACTCCGATGACGTGCTCTGCCGGCGTCATAATTCTCCGAATATGCGATGGCGTTGCCCGGTGGGGGAATGTCGGCCATGACGAAGGCCGCGGGAAGGCACAAGGTCGCGCGGGCCCGGAACGGTAATTCGGGCCTTTCGGTGAACGAAGCGAAGCTAGCGCCAAGTTACTGAAGGGTCAACGCTGCGTACCTGATCCGAGGCGGTCGGTGCCGGAGCGGACGGCCGGCATGGAGCCGGAGCGGGCGGAGCGGGCACACCCAGGGGAAACGCCGCACGACGGCGCCGAGACGGGAGATCGGCGTGAATTCGCCGTCGTGCGGCGAGCGGGGAGAAAACGCGAAGTGACTGGTCAGTAGCCTGAAATGCCGGGCACCGCGGCCGCCGTGCGCGGCCGCGGTGGTCCGAAGGTCGGCGGCCGGATCACATCGGGTCCATGGTCGCGCTCTCCGGGCCGCTCTCCCGCTCGATCCGCTCCCGGATGCGCACGGCCTCGTCCGTCAGGCGCCGGCGTTCGTCCGGGTCGGTGGCGCGCTGCGCCGCCAGTTCCAGTTCCTCGGCCTGCTCGCGCATCTGCCGGGCGGGCGTGCCGGGCTGCTTCTCGTCGCTCATGGGCGTCCATCCTCGGTAGGCGGGTCCTGACCCCTCCACCCAACCAGCAACGGCGGCCCCTGCGGCGGCCATCGGTGCTCGGCCGCGGCCGTGTCGCACGGCCTCGGCGGGCTCCTCAGGCCGGCCCGCCCGAGCCC
>NZ_RPSE01000467.1:0-4395 GCF_003949955.1 Streptomyces sp. WAC05292 | reverse complement strand
CCCTCGCCCTCCTCCTCCCCCTCGCCGCAGCCCTCCGGCAAGGCCGGTGCCGTCCCGGACACAGGCGACGGCGTCTTCACCCCCTCCACCCGCACGGGACAGGCTCAGGGCAAGGGCCCCGCCCGCCGCTGGCGCGTCGAGGTCGAGGGCGGCAGCGGCATCGACCCGAACACCGCCGCGCAGTCCGTCGAGGCGATACTCGGCGACAAGCGCGGCTGGATCCGGGACCCCGCGTACGGCTTCCAACTCGTCGGCGCCGGACAGCCGGTGGACTTCACCGTGAAGATCGCCACCCCCAAGACCACCGACCGGCTGTGCGAGGTCGTCACCCCCGAGCTCGTCGGCGAGACGAACTGCCGCGCCGGGCACGACGTCGTCGTCAACCTCAAGCGCTGGCAGGAGGGTTCGCCGCAGTTCAAGGGCCCGGTGGAGGAGTACCGGGCGCTGATCGTCAACCACGAGGTGGGACACGAGCTGGGCCGGGGGCACGAGTCCTGCCCGGCTCCCGGCAAGCCGGCGCCGGCGATGATGCAGCAGATCAGGGGACTGTTCGGCTGCGTCGCGAACGCATGGCCGTACACCGAAAATGGAACCTACTTGTCCGGTCCAGCCGTCCCTTAGAGCGGGGAGAGTCGGCGAGTCGACCGTCCGGGCCGTGACGGCCGGGGGCGAGGAGTGGAAACGTGCGTGTCGTCAGCTTCAGCGTCCCGGCCTGGTTCCCGGCGTACGGGAGGGAGGCGACGGCCCGCCGCTCCGAGGTCCAGCTGACCGAGCAGGAGTCGGCCGTCTTCCTGTGCCTGGCGACCGGCGCGTCGAACGCCGAGCTCGCCGGCGAACTCCACCTGTCCGTCAGCACGGTGAAGTTCCACGTCCACAACATACGGGCCAAGCTGGGCGGGATCAGCCGCCTCCAGGCGTGCCTGCTGGCCGCCCTGGCCCGCGAGGAGGGGACGCTCAGCGCCGGCGGTGCAGCAGCCGTCCGCCGATGACGGTGGCCACGCACGCCGCGGACCCCGCCTCGCGCAGGGACCCGGCCCCGGCCGCCGCGAAGACCGCGAACCGGGCGGGCCCGCCCGCCGCCACGACCCCGTGGAAGGCCTCCCGGACGTCGGCCAGGCCCTCGAAGGGATCCGCCGGCACCGCCCGCCGCGCCCCGGACACCCCGGGCGCTGCTCCGCCCGCGGCCGGAGGCAGCAGCTCCAGACCCGAGCGGTCCACCGCCGTCCGCACCGCCGGGACCGTCAGCCGCCCCGTCACCGCCACCACCCCGCGGGCGAGCAGCTTCTGGGTGGCGCGCCGCGCGCTGTTGCCGCGGCGGGCCTCCGTCAGCCCCAGCGCGGCCAGCTCCGCGGCGCCGGTGATCGGCTCGGTGCCGAGCGCGTCCGCCTCGAACTGCCCGTCCGGGTGGTAGGCCTCCTCCAGCAGCTCCCGCGCCCCGTGCAGCACGAGCCCGGGGGTGAGCAGGCCGGGCCAGCGCCGCACCCGCGCCTGCGGGGCGCGCGCGCCGAGCTCCTCGTACGGGCCGACCGCGGTGATCCGCCCGCCGTCGACGAGGACCGCCCCGCCGGGCAGCGGATCGGCCCCGCGCCCGGTGAGGAGGGCGTCGGCGCGGTGCAGCGTCAGCACGGCCGGGTCACTCGGCGGAGATGAGCTTCAGCTCGGGGTGGGCGGTGCCGCCCTCGATCGCGACGGACGAGATGTGCGAGACGACGCGGTGGTCGACCGGGTCGTCCGCCGGGTCGGTGTGCACCGCGAGGTGCTCGTACGTCGTGGCGCGCTGGGCGGGGACGCGGCCCGCCTTGCGGATCAGGTCGATGATCTCGTGCCGGTTGGAGCGGTGCCTGGCGCCGGCCGAGGAGACGACGTTCTCCTCCAGCATGATCGAGCCGAGGTCGTCCGCGCCGTAGTGCAGCGACAGCTGCCCGGCCTCCTTGCCGACGGTCAGCCACGAGCCCTGGATGTGGGCGACGTTGTCGAGGAAGAGGCGCGCGACCGCGATCATCCGCAGGTACTCGAAGACGGTCGCCTGGGTGCGGCCCTTCAGGTGGTTGTTCTCCGGCTGGTACGTGTACGGGATGAACGCCCGGAAGCCGCCCGTGCGGTCCTGCACGTCGCGGATCATCCGCAGGTGCTCGATCCGCTCGGCGTTGGTCTCGCCCGTGCCCATCAGCATGGTGGAGGTGGACTCGACGCCCAGGGTGTGCGCCAGCTCCATGATCTCCAGCCAGCGCTCGCCGGACTCCTTCAGCGGGGCGATGGCCTTGCGCGGCCGCGCCGGCAGCAGCTCCGCGCCGGCGCCGGCGAAGGAGTCCAGGCCGGCCGCGTGGATGCGGCGGATGGCCTCCTCGGCGCTCACGCCCGAGATGCGGGCCATGTGCTCGACCTCGGACGCGCCGAGGGAGTGGATGACCAGCTGCGGGAACGCCTTCTTGATCGCGGAGAAGTGCTCCTCGTAGTACTCCACCCCGAAGTCCGGGTGGTGGCCGCCCTGGAACATGATCTGCGTGCCGCCGAGCTCCACGGTCTCCGCGCAGCGGCGCAGGATGTCGTCGAGGTCGCGGGTCCAGCCCTTCTTCGTGTCCTTCGGGGCCGCGTAGAAGGCGCAGAACTTGCAGGCCGTCACACAGACGTTGGTGTAGTTGATGTTCCGCTCGATGATGTACGTCGCGATGTGCTCCGTACCCGCGTAGCGGCGGCGGCGCGCGGCGTCCGCGGCGGAGCCGAGGGCGTGCAGCGGCGCGTGCCGGTAGAGGTCGAGCGCCTCCTCCGCGGAGATCCGGCCCCCCTCGGCGGCGCGGTCGAGGACAGACTGGAGAGCGGCCTGGTCGGTCACCGGTGCGTCACCCTTCGGCGGTGTGTCAAGAGGTCCGGACCGATCCAGCGTACGCCAGGGCCCGGAACGGGAAATCACCGGATGCGCGTCAGGTCCCCCTCGGGGTTTCCGGCGGCCGCGTCGCCCGACTTGTAGTGCAGGGTGCCGTTGTCGTTGAGGGAGAACCGCTCGTCGGAGGAGCCGTTCGAGCAGATGCCGGGAGCCGGGTTGGGGCCGCCCGACGTGTCGAGGACCAGCGAGCGGTCGGTCGCGGAGAGGAGCTTCCAGTCGCCGCTGCAGTCGGTGCCGAGCAGCGGCAGCACCGACTTGTCCCGGCCGACGACCTCGCCGGTGCGGCCCGCCTTGATGGTGATCTCGAACTCGGCCGGGACGCCCATGCGGGCCGTGGTCACCGTCCCCTTCCACGTCCCGACCAGCTCCTTCGGGACGTCGGCGCGCGCCTTCGGCGCGGACGGGCCGGGCGTGGCGGGGCTCTCGCCGGACGCCGCCGGCGGGCGGGCGCCCGCGTCCCGGCCGCTGCTGCCGCTTCCCGGGAGGAGCCCCAGCCCGTACAGGCCGCCGGAGAGCGCCGAGACGACGGCGGCCGCGGCGAGGACCACCGTGCAGCTGAGGCGCCGCCCGGCCGCGGTGAAGGCGAGCCTGCGCCCGTCCTCGACGCCGACCCCGACGCGCCGGTGCCGTGGGTGGCCACCGGGTACGTCGCCGGGCCGTCCCTCGGCGCGGCGGTCGCCGCGCACGGGCCGCTGCCCGAGCCGGCCGTGCGCGCCCTCGGCGAGGGCCTGGCCCGCGCCCTGTCCGCCGTCCATGCGCTGGGCCTGGTCCACCGCGACGTGAAGCCGTCGAACGTGATGCTCACCCTGGACGGCCCCCGCCTGATCGACTTCGGCATCGCGCGGGCCACGGACGGCACCGCCTCCCTCACCTCCACCGGGGTCTCCGTCGGCTCGCCCGGCTACATGTCCCCCGAGCAGATCCTCGGGCGCGGCGTCACCGGCGCCTCCGACGTCTTCTCCCTCGGCGCGGTGCTGGCGTTCGCCGCGACGGGCCGGCCCCCGTTCAGCGGGGACCACTCGGCGACCCTCCTGTACAAGGTGGTGCACGAGCCGCCGGACCTCGACGCCGTCCCGGCCGGCCCGCTGCGCGACCTGGTCGCCGCGTGCCTGGCCAAGGACGCCGCGGACCGGCCCGCACCGCAGGCCGTCGCGGACGCCTTCGACGGCGCGCTGCTCGCCCCGGGCCGGCTTCCCGCGGCCGTGCTGGAGGACGCGAGCCGGGCGGCCGTCGCCCTGCTCGACCTGGAGGCCGGGGAGCCCGGCCCGCAGCCGGAGGCCGCCTCGGGACCGGTCCCCTTCACCACGCCCGCGTACGGGGCCGGCGCGGGCGTCTTCGGGGCGCCCGACCCCTCGTACGGCGGCCCGGCCGGCTCCGGGTACGCCGCGACCCCGGGCCCGTACGGCGCGCCGACGCAGACCGCGGGCGGCGCCCTGCCCGGGCCGCGCACCGCGGGCCCCGGTACGCCCGGCCCCGGTACGGCCGGCTCCGGTACGGGGGCGGCAGGCAGC
>NZ_RPSE01000466.1:0-4417 GCF_003949955.1 Streptomyces sp. WAC05292 | reverse complement strand
ACGCGCCGCCGCGCTGACGCCACCACCGTCCCAGGGGGGACCATGCCCGACCCGCACCCGCACCCGCACCCGCACCCGCACCCGCACCCGCACACCGAACGACCCGTACTCCAGCTCCAGGACCTGGTCCGCACGCACGGCACCGGCGCCACCGAGGTGCACGCCCTGCGCGGCGTCGACCTGTCCGTGTACCCCGGCGAACTCGTCGCCGTCATGGGGCCCTCCGGCTCCGGCAAGTCCACGCTGCTCACCCTTGCCGGCGGCCTCGACATGCCGACCAGCGGACGCGTCCTCGTCGAGGGCACCGACATCACCACCGCGAGCCGCGGCCAACTCGCCGCACTGCGCCGCCGCAGCATCGGCTACGTCTTCCAGGACTACAACCTGATCCCGGCCCTCACCGCCGCCGAGAACATCGCCCTGCCCCTCGAACTCGACGGGGTCCCCGCCCGCAGGGCCCGCACCAGTGCCCTGGCCGCGCTCGACGAGATGGGGCTGCGCGCGACCGCCGACCGGTTCCCGGACGAGATGTCCGGCGGCCAGCAGCAGCGCGTGGCCATCGCGCGCGCCCTGGTCGGCGACCGCCGCCTGGTCCTCGCCGACGAGCCGACGGGCGCCCTCGACTCCGAGACCGGCGAATCCGTCCTCGCCCTGCTCCGGTCGCGCTGCGACGCAGGCGCCGCCGGCATCCTCGTCACCCACGAGCCGCGGTTCGCCGCCTGGGCCGACCGCGTGGTCTTCCTGCGCGACGGCAACGTCGTCGACTCCACACTGCGCAGCCACGCGGAATCGCTGCTGCCGGGGCAGGCGGGCGGCCGGTGAAGGCGTACCACTCCTGGGTCGCGGCCCTCCGCATAGCCCGGCGCGACGCCTGGCGCGCCAAGGGCCGCAGCTTCCTCGTCCTCGCGATGATCGCCCTGCCGATCATCGGTGTCAGCGCCGCGGACGTCACCCTGCGCAGCTCGGAGCTCTCGCCCGCCGAGGAGGTCAGCCGCAGGATCGGCGCCGCCGACGCCCTGCTGACCTCCTCCGGCATCGGCGGGCCCATCCACCAGCGGCCCGACGCAAGCGGCTACACGGCCGCCGCCGACCACGCGGTCCAGCAGTCTCCGGAGCCCGGGGCGGACCACGCGAAGTCCGCGGTGCCGGCCGGAGCCGAGACCCTGAAGATCAGCACCGGCCACACCAAGATCCGCAGCCGGTACGGGCTGCTGCAGACCGAACTGCGCGAGGTCGACACCGCCGACCCCCTGGTCAAGGGCATGATCGCCATGGACCGCGGGCGGACGCCCGAGGAGGCCGGCGAGGTCGTCGCCACCAACGCCTTCCTGGAGGCCTCCGGGCTCTTCGTGGGCTCGCAGTTCACCCCCCGGGGCTCCGCCACCTGGTACCGGATCGTCGGCGCGTACGAGCTCCCCTCCGACCTGCACAAGATCGAGATCACCGCCCCGCCCGGCACCCTGCTCGCCCCGCTCGACAAGGAGCTGCGGGCCGCCGGGGTGCCCGGAGTGGTCGCCGACGACGCCTACCTGGTGAAGACCGGGCCGAGTGGTTTCACGTGGAACATGGTCAAGGAGGCCAACACCAAGGGCGTCCTGGTCCACTCCCGGGCCGTCGCCCTCGACCCGCCCGCGCGGTCCGAGGTCCCCCTGTACACGCAGATGGACAGCATGGGCGAGCGCGACTTCGGGTCGCTGCCGGCCAGCGAGACGGCCATCCTCGCCACCGTCGTCGGCATCGCCATGCTGGAGATCTGCCTGCTCGCCGGGCCCGCCTTCGCGGTCGGCGCCCGCCGCTCGCGCCGCCAGCTCGGCCTCGTCGGTGCCAACGGCGGCGACCGGCGCCACATCCGGGCCATCGTCCTCTCCGGGGGCCTCGTCATCGGCGCCGCGGCCGCCGTCGTCGGCACCGCGGCCGGCATCCTCCTCACCGTGGCGCTGCGGCCCCTCCTGGAGGAGCGCATCGGCGTCCGCTTCGGCAGCTTCGACCTCCGGCCCCTGGAACTCCTCGGGATCGCCCTGCTCGCCGTCCTCACCGGCCTGCTCGCGGCCGTGGTCCCCGCGATCACCGCCTCCCGGGAGACCGTCCTGTCCTCGCTGACCGGGCGGCGGGGCATCCGCCGGGCCAACCGCGTCCTGCCCTTCGCCGGGCTCGCGGCCATCGCCCTCGGCGCGGCCATCGCCCTCTACGGCACGACCGCCGACGCGGGCGCCACCGTCGTCGCCGGCGGAAGCGCGCTCGCCGAGCTCGGTGTCGTCGCCCTCACCCCCGTCCTCGTCGGGCTGTTCGGCCGTACGGGTCGCTGGCTGCCGCTCTCGCCCCGGCTCGCCCTGCGCGACGCCGTGCGCAACCGGGGCCGCACCGCGCCCGCCGTGGCCGCCGTGCTCGCCGCCGTCGCCGGGACCGTCGCCCTGGCCACGTACCAGCAGAGCAGCGAGGCGCAGCAGCGCGCCGCGTACACCGCCCAACTGCCGGCCGGCTCCGGCAAGGTGGAACTGCACGAATCCGGGCACCAGAAGGCCATGGGGGCCGTCCGCCAGGCCGTGAGCCGGGAACTGCCCGTCGCCGTACGGGCGGACGTGGACTACGTCCAGGTCGGTGCGCCCGGCTGCGAGCGGATGACGGGACCGGGCGACTGCGGCCAGGCCCGGATCCTCCGGCCGAAGGAGCAGCGCTGCCCGCTCTGGGAGGACGGGGACCGCGACTTCACGCTCGCGGAGGCCAGGAAGCTGCGCCGGGACTGGCGGTGCGCCGTCTCACAGCACGGCTCCATGCACGAACTGGTCGTCGCCGACGAGAAGCTGCTGGCCGCGCTCGCCGTGACCGACCCGGGCACCGTGGCCGCGCTGAAGGCCGGCAAGCCCGTCTCCTTCGAGCCGCGCGACGTCAAGGACGGCAAGGCCACCGTCCGGCTCGTCACCTCCGAGGCCGAACGCGCCTTCACCGGGGAGGGCGAGCCGCCGGGCGAGGACAAGGTGTTCGCCGTGCACCAGGCGCCCAAGGGCACCAACGGCTACGGCATCTCCCTGGTCCTGCCCCCCTCCGCCGCCCAGGCCGCCGGGCTCACCGCCCAGCCGTTCGCCTCCTACTTCACGCTGGAGGGGCCGCCGACCGGTCGGCAGAAGCAGCAGCTGGCCGCCGAGATCGACCGGATCGGTGTGGAGGCGCCCGTCGCCGTCGAGTCCGGCTTCGAGCCCGAGGACACCACGGCCATGCTCGCGCTGACCGTCTTCGCCGCCCTCGTCACCATCGGCGCCGCGGGCATCGCCACCGGCCTCGCGCAGACCGACGCCGAAGCCGACCTGAAGACCCTCTCCGCGGTCGGCGCGCCCCCGCGGGTGCGGCGCACGCTCAGCGGCTTCCAATGCGGCGTGGTGGCCCTCATGGGCGTCGTCCTCGGCACCGCCTCCGGCGTCCTCCCCGCCGTCGCGCTGCGGCTCGCACAGCGGCGCGAGATCGCCGAGATGGCACAGGCCTCCGGGATCGGGGAGGAGGTGCCGTCCGTGCCGATCGTGCTGCCGTGGGACACCTTCGGGGCGCTCCTGGTCCTGGTCCCGCTGGGCGCGGCCCTGCTGGCCGCCGCGGTGACCCGGTCCGCGAGCGGGATCGCCCGGCGCGCCGCCGGCTGAGCCCGCCGGAGCCGTGCCGCACGGCCGGTGCCCCCGTACAGGGTGGATCACGCCCGTACGGGGGCACACCGTGTGAGTACGCAGGTGTGCGAGACAATGGCCGGCATGGAGATGCCGAGGAGTGAACGGTCGCAGGACAGTCCCCCGCACGTCCTGATCGTGGGACAGGACGGGATGGCGGTCGGCGGCGCCGATGACGAGTCGCGCGAGGTCCCGGTGACGGAGATGGTCGAACAGCCCGCCAAGGTCATGCGGATCGGCAGCATGATCAAGCAACTTCTGGAAGAAGTGCGCGCAGCACCTCTGGACGAGGCCAGCCGGGTCCGTCTGAAGGACATCCACGCGGCGTCGGTGAAGGAGCTGGAGGACGGCCTGGCTCCGGAGCTCGTCGAGGAACTGGAGCGCCTCTCCTTGCCGTTCACCGAGGAGACCGTGCCCTCCGAGGCGGAACTGCGCATCGCACAGGCGCAGTTGGTGGGCTGGCTGGAGGGCCTGTTCCACGGCATCCAGACCGCCCTGTTCGCGCAGCAGATGGCCGCGCGCGCCCAGTTGGAGCAGATGCGCCGCGCGCTGCCGGCCGGCGGCCAGCACGACGACGAGGGCGACGGGCCGCACGGCGCGATCCGCTCCGGCCCCTACCTGTAGCCGGGCGGCGGCCCTGCGCCGCCGCCCCCGCCGTACCGGCCCGCGCCGGGCGGTGCCGGCCCGTCCGCCGGCATCCCGCCCGGCGCGGGCGCATGTCCGGGACCGGCGGGCGCACGGGCGGGTCGCCGGCTCTTATACACCTC
>NZ_RPSE01000465.1:0-4431 GCF_003949955.1 Streptomyces sp. WAC05292 | reverse complement strand
ACCTCACCCGGCTCCTTCGGCTGCATCGACATTGACACTCTCCCCATACGACAACGGCGGTTCCCAAAACCACAACCGGGTCTTGGGAACCGCCGTCACGCAGTGCCCTGAATTAGCCAACAGCATCGTTCCCCAGGGAACCGGGGGCACCGCCGCGTTCGGGAGGCGGGTGGACCGCGCGCTAGCGGCGCAGCCGGTGGCAGATGTACGCCAGCGTGCCCAGCAGCAGCCGGGCCTGGGGCGGGCCGCCGGCGCAGTCCAGGGCCGGCGGGCGCAGCCAGCCGACCGGTCCGAGGCCCGCGTGGTCCGAGGGCGGTGCCGTCACGTACGCGCCGTGGCCCAGCGCCCGCAGGTCCAGGTCGGCGTCGTCCCAGCCCATCCGGTACAGCAGCTGGGGCAGCCCGTCCGCGGCGCCCGGGGCCACGAAGAACTGCGCCCGCCCGTCCGGGGTCGCGGTGACCGGGCCGAGCGGCAGGCCCATCCGCTCCAGCCGCACCAGGGCGCGGCGCCCGGCCTCATACGAGACCTCGATGACGTCGAAGCCGCGGCCCACGGGCAGCAGCACCGCGGCGCCCGGGTAGGCGCCCCACGTCCTGCTGACCTCGTCCAGGGTGGCGCCGGCCGGGACGGTCGGGGCGAGCGGCAGCGGGTGGGCGCCCGGGGCCGGGCAGTCCGCGCGGCCGCAGGAGCAGTCGCGCCGGGGGCCGGCCGCCCGCGCCCCGGGGACCGCGTCCCAGCCCCACAGGCCCGTGTACTCGGCGACCGCCGTGCACTCCGACGTCCGCGCGCGGCGGCGCGTCCCGGAGCGGAATTCCTTGGTGCTGCGGCTGCCGCCGATCGTGAAGCCCATGCCCATGCCCCCTCCAACGGGTCGGACGCGCCGGTGGTTACGACGTTCGGGGGGACCGGGTGCGGCCTGCCCTGCGGTGCCGCCCGGCGCACTCCACGCCGCGCGCGCCCCGGGCGCACTCCTGTCCATCCGATCGCTTCTGCTCCATCGCCAAGTGAATCGCGCCTGGCGGGTGGCGGGTTCGCCGACAGGGGTGGCGAATGGTGGCGTTTCGGCGAACCGGCTCGCCGAGCGGGTGATCGTAGGATTACTTTCGGTGCACCGACCCTGACGGCGTACCGTTCGTGGTTATGCCGGAGGCAAGGCGTGAAGGACCTGTGAAGGTCCCCTGGCGGCGTCTGCCCTTCCGGCCAGGGTTGCGTAGGAACAGGGCTGAGCGGATGGGGGCGTTCCAGTGGGCGGCAACGGCGCAAGCGGAACGAGCGGGCAACCGGACGGATCCGGGCCCGCCGCCCGCAACGAGCAGCTGACCTCCTGGTTCGTGCGCAGCGGATGGTCCAAGGGCGAGCTCGCCCGCCAGGTGAACCGGCGCGCACGGCAGATGGGCGCCCACCACATCAGCACCGACACCTCGCGCGTGCGCCGCTGGCTCGACGGCGAGCAGCCCCGCGAACCCGTACCGAGGATCCTCTCGGAGCTGTTCTCCGAGCGCTTCGGCTCCGTCGTCGCCATCGAGCAGCTCGGCCTGCGCACCGCGCACCAGACCCCCTCGGTCTCCGGAGTCGACCTGCCGTGGGCCGCCCAGCAGACCGTGGAGCTGCTCGGGGACTTCTCCCGCAGCGACCTCATGCTCGCCCGCCGCGGTTTCCTCGGCACCTCCCTCGCCCTCTCCGCCGGCCCCGCCCTCATCGAGCCCATGCAGCGCTGGCTCGTCCCCTCCCCGGCCGCCGACCCCGCGACCGCGCGCGCCGGCCAGGGCGGCGGCGCCCTCGGCGGCCACCGGCCCCCGCGCCTGTCCGAACCGGAACTCGACCTCCTCGAAGCGACGACCGTCATGTTCCGCCAGTGGGACGCCCAGTGCGGCGGGGGCCTGCGCCGCAAGGCCGTCGTGGGCCAGCTCCACGAGGTCACCGACCTGCTGCAGGAGACCCACCCGGCGCCCGTCATGAAGCGGCTCTTCAAGGTCGCCGCCGAACTCGCCGAACTCGCCGGGTGGATGAGCTACGACATCGGCCTGCACCCCACCGCGCAGAAGTACTTCGTCCTCGCGCTGCACGCCGCGAAGGAGGCCGGCGACAAGCCCCTCGGCTCGTACATCCTCTCCAACATGAGCCGCCAGATGATCCACCTCGGCCGCCCCGAGGACGCCCTGGAGCTCATCCACCTCGCCCAGTACGGCAGCCGCGACTGCGCCGGCCCCCGCACCCAGGCGATGCTGTATGCGATGGAGGCCCGCGCCTACGCCAACATGGGCCAGCCCAGCCGCTGCAAGCGGGCCGTCCGCATGGCCGAGGACACCTTCGGGGACATCGGCCCCGGCGAAGCGCCCGAGCCCGACTGGATCCGCTTCTTCTCCGAGGCGGAGCTCAACGGCGAGAACTCGCACTCCTACCGCGACCTCGCCTACGTCGCCGGCCGCAGCCCCATGTACGCCTCCCTCGCCGCGCCCGCCATGGAGCGCGCCGTCGAGCTCTTCGGCCGGGACGAGGTGCACCAGCGGTCGTACGCGCTCAACCTCATCGGCATGGCCACCGTGCACCTCCTCCGGCGCGAGCCCGAGGAGGCCGCCTCCTACGTCGACCGCGCGCTCGCCGTGGCCGGAAAGATCCGGTCCGAAAGGGTGAACACCCGGCTCCGCAAGACCGTCGACACCGCCGCCCGTGAGTACGGCGACGTCGCCGAAGTCGTCCGGCTGACCGACCACCTCGCCTTCGCGCTGCCCCCGGCCGCGGAGGCCGTCTGACGGCCCGCGCGGCCGTCCCCCCGAAGGCCCCGGCCGCGGCAGCCACCCCGTGAAGCCCGATCAGGCTCCCCCAGCCAGGACTCCCGGGTGGTGCCGCGGCCGGCCCCGTCCTCCCGCCGCCGGCCGGCCCCGCCGGGCCGCCGGCCCGCCGCCGCCCACGGCGGCACCGTTCATCGGCACGTAACAGCCCGCACCTCTTCGTCACGGGCGCGAAACATCGGGCGGCGCCACCGGAAACCGGCCTGCGCGAATCTCTGGGTCAATAACCGGCCAGCCCCCCGGGCCCCGGGCCACCCACCGGCCCCCACGCCTTCCCGTGCCCAGGTCCCACGGTCGCCCGCACGCGAACGCACCGACGACGAGGAGACGCCGATGGCACCAGCCATCACGACCCTCGCGGCAGACGCCCCGACGCTCTCTGCCGCGAACACCGGGTTCATGCTCATCTGCTCCGCTCTGGTCATGCTGATGACCCCGGGACTCGCCTTCTTCTACGGAGGCATGGTCCGCGTCAAGAGCAGCCTCAACATGCTGATGATGAGCTTCATCAGCCTCGGGATCGTCACGGTCCTGTGGGTGCTCTACGGATTCGGCATCGCCTTCGGCGCCGACTCCGGCGGCGTCGTCGGCTGGTCCTCCGACTACCTCGGCCTCAGCGGCATCGGCATCACCGAGCTGTGGGACGGCTACACCGTCCCGGTCTACGTCTTCGCCGTCTTCCAGCTGATGTTCGCGGTCATCACCCCCGCCCTCATCAGCGGCGCCCTCGCCGACCGCGTGAAGTTCAGCGCCTGGGCCCTCTTCATCGCCCTGTGGGCCACCGTCGTCTACTTCCCCGTCGCGCACTGGGTGTGGGCCCCCGGCGGCTGGCTCTTCGAGATGGGCGTCATCGACTTCGCCGGCGGCACCGCCGTCCACATCAACGCCGGCGCCGCCGCCCTCGGCGTCATCCTCGTCATCGGCAAGCGCATCGGCTTCAAGAAGGACCCGATGCGCCCCCACAGCCTCCCCCTCGTCATGCTCGGCGCGAGCCTGCTGTGGTTCGGCTGGTTCGGCTTCAACGCCGGCTCCTGGCTGGGCAACGACGACGGCGTCGGCGCCGTGATGTTCGTCAACACCCAGGTCGCCGCCGCAGCGGCCATGCTCGCCTGGCTCGCGTACGAGAAGCTGCGCCACGGCTCCTTCACCACCCTCGGCGCGGCCTCCGGCGCCGTCGCCGGCCTCGTCGCCATCACCCCCGCAGGCGGCTCCTGCTCCCCGCTCGGCGCGATCGCCATCGGCGCCGTCTCCGGCCTGGTCTGCGCCATGGCCGTCGGCCTCAAGTACAAGCTCGGCTACGACGACTCCCTCGACGTCATCGGCGTCCACCTCGTCGGCGGCGTCATCGGCTCCCTCCTCGTCGGCTTCTTCGCCACCGGAGGCGTCCAGTCCGAAGCGGCCGGCCTCTTCTACGGCGGCGGGCTGGAACAGCTCGGCAAGCAGGCCGTGGGCGTCTTCTCCGTCCTCGCCTACTCTCTCGTCGCGTCCGCGCTGCTCGCCTTCCTCCTCGACAAGACGATGGGGATGCGCGTGAGCGAGGACGACGAGGTCTCCGGCATCGACCAGGTCGAGCACGCCGAGACCGCCTACGACTTCAGCGGAGCCGGAGGCGGCGCCCCCTCCCGGAGCACCGCCGCCC
>NZ_RPSE01000464.1:0-4432 GCF_003949955.1 Streptomyces sp. WAC05292 | reverse complement strand
ACCCCGGGCGGCCGCCGTCCACCTGCCGCGCCAGGACGCGGCCGGCCGCCCGGGGTGCTCCGGGGGCCGGGGCGGGGAGCCGGCCGGCGCGTCGTCAGGAGCCGGGCGCGGCGCCGGCGGACCGGGCCTCCCCTCCGCGGCAGGGTCCGGGACCGCCGCCCGTTCCGCGGCCGCGGCCGGTTCCGCTGCGGCGGCCGGGCCGGGCTCCGGGCGGTTCTGCGTGCGGTCGGCGGCCTCCCACAGGGCTCGGTAGTCCGCCGGATCGGTGTCCATGGCCCGGCAGATGTCCCGTACGACGGTCCAGGGCGGCACCGTCGACCCGCGGAAGTAGCGGGAGAGGGAGGAGTCGCTGACCAGGGCTCGGCGCTCCAGGTCCCTGAGCGTCATCCCGGACCGCTGCTGGAGCGCCCGCAGGGCCTCCCCCAGCCGGCGGGCCGGCGTGGTGTGCCGGTCGGCGCCGTCGAGGTGGCTCATGCGTGCCCCCGCTTCCCCGTGGAAGATCGCCGAGTTGCCCGCCGGGGGTTCCCCCGCGGCGGCGCGCCTGTCCCGGGACGGGCCCGTCCCGGCAGTTCAGGAGGGTAGGGATCCCGACATGGGCGAAGCAAACGGGACAACGTTGCGGGACCTCCCGGACCGCCACAAACTCGGAGCATCCAGTCGGCGGTTCACCCCGTGAGGTGAAGCACGCGGCTCCCGTCCCCCCGCGTTTCCAGCGCGGCACCGGTATGCCCGCCGCCGGCCCGTTCCCGAAAGAAAGGTCCGTCGACCATGCGCTTCGACATCCGCACGGCCCGCAACCTGTCGGCCGGCGTGGCGCTCACGCTCCTCCCCCTGGCCGCCGTGGAAGGAGCCGCGGGCGCCGCGGAGAAGGACGCCCGGACGGCCGCGGCGCCCGCCGCCGCGGTCTCCTACCGGGTCCAGATCAGCAACCGGTGCCTGGACGCAGACACCAACACCATCAACAACGACGGGGGGCGGGCCCAGGTCTGGGACTGCAACCACGCCGCCAACCAGCGGTGGATCCTGGAGCCGAACGGGGCTCTGAGGGTGGACTTCAACAACAACAAGTGCCTCGACGCCGACACGAACACGATCAACGACAACGGCGCCAAGGTCCAGCTGTGGACGTGCAACGGCCAGCCGCAGCAGCAGTGGTACCGCGGCCCCGACAACACGATCCGCTCGCGGTACAACGGCAAGTGCCTGGACCAGGACACCCGCGAGAACCGCAACGGCGGCAAGGTCCAGCTGTGGGAGTGCAACAAGAGCCCGCAGCAGAGCTGGCTCTGACGGCCCGCCGCCCGTCCCGTGCCCCGGCCCCCACCCGGGCCGGGGCCGGGACGGGCACCGGACGGGCCGGGGGTGAGGGGCGCCCGGTCCGAAGGGTGCGGCCGCGCCGGCCGCCCGGCCCGTACGGGGTGCCGGACATGCCCTCGCTCCTGCGGCGTGCGGCGCCCCGCCCGTGGCAGAGTCGGCCATCGGCCCGGTGCCGCATCCGGGGCGGGCCGCGGCGGCGAAGGACGCCGTGCAGGCCCGCGCGCCCGGGCCCCGGAGCGAGGAGTGCTGTCATGACGGTCCCCCACTGGCTGTTCGGCGACCAGCTCGGGCCGCACTTCGCGGCCGCCGGAGCCGACGTGCCGGTCGTGATGGTCGAGGCCCGCTCGGTCTTCCGGCGCCGCCGCTTCCACCGGGCCAAGGCGCACCTGGTGCTGTCGGCGATGCGGCACCGGGCCGCGGAGCTCGGCGACCGGGTGCGGTACGTGCGCGCGGAGACCTACCGGGAGGGTCTGCGCACGGCGGTCGGGGACGGCCCGGTGACAGTGCACCACCCGACGTCGTACGCGGCGCTGCGGCTGGTGCAGTCGCTGCCCGCGGTGTCCGTGCTGCCCGCGCGCGGCTTCCTCGTCCCGCACGACGACTTCCGCGCCTGGGCCGGGGGCCACGGCGGCGGGCGGCTGCGGCAGGAGGACTTCTACCGCTGGGTGCGGCGCTCGCACGGCCTGCTGATGGACGGCGACCGCCCGGCCGGCGGCCGCTGGAACCACGACCGCGACAACCGCGAGCCCCCTCCGAAGGGGGCGCGCACCCTGGGCGCCCCGCCGCCCTACCGGCCGCGTGAGGACGGCATCGACGAGGAGGTGCGCCACGACCTCGACCGCTGGGAGCGGGAGGGCTCCGTCTCCTTCGTCGGCCGGGACGGTCCGCGCCGGTTCCCCGCGTCGCGGCGGGAGGCGCTGGCCGCGCTGCGCCGCTTCGTCGGGCACCGGCTCGCCGGGTTCGGTCCCCACGAGGACGCGATGCTGGCCGGGGATCCGGTGATGAGCCACAGCCTGCTGTCGTCATCGCTCAACCTCGGCCTGCTGGACCCGGCGGAGTGCGTGGAGCGGGCCGAGGACGCGTGGCGGGCGGGGCGTGCTCCGGTGGGCAGTGTGGAGGGGTTCGTCCGCCAGGTCGCCGGATGGCGCGAGTACGTCTGGCAGCTCTACTGGTACTTCGGGGAGGACTACCGCAGCAGCAACGCCCTGCGGCACCGCGAGCCGCTTCCCCGGTGGTTCCTGGAGCTGGACGCGGACGCGGTGCGGGCACGCTGCCTGGGCACGGCGCTCGCCCAGGTGAGGGACACCGGCTGGACGCACCACATTCCCCGGCTGATGCTGCTGGGCGGTTACGCGCTGCAGCGGGGCTGGGATCCGCAGGCCGTCACGGACTGGTTCCACCGCTGCTTCGTCGACGGGTACGACTGGGTGATGGTGCCCAACGTCGTCGGCATGTCGCAGTACGCCGACGGCGGGCGCATGACGACCAAGCCCTACACGTCCGGCGGGGCCTACGTGAACCGGATGAGCGATCTGTGCGGCGGGTGCGCCTACCGGCCCGGCGACCGGGTCGGCGAGCGGGCCTGCCCGTACACCACGGGCTACTGGGCCTTCCTGCACCGGCACCGGGCCCGTCTGGAGCGCAATCCGCGGATGGCGCAGCCGGTCCGCGGCCTGGACAGGCTGGCGGACCTGGCGGAGGTGCTGCGCGGGGAGGCGCAGCGGGGCGGCGACCCGCCGTGACCTCGGGCCGGCCGCCGGCGGCCGTGCCCGAGGGGGTGTTCAGTGCGGGCCGCGGCGGCGCAGGTCGCGCAGCACCTCGCGGGCGGCCCGCGCACCCGAGGCCAGCGCGCCCTGGACGGAGCCGGTGGCCCGGTGGTCCCCGCACACGTACCGGCCGGCGGCGACGCGCGCGGTGCGGGTGAGCGGTTGCGGCGGCGCCATGGCGGGCAGGGCGTCCTCGACGGTGCGGGCGGCCAGCAGGTCCCAGCCCCCGGTCCCGGTGCCGTACGCCTCGGCGAGCGCCGCCCGGACCCCGCGCTCGCGGCCGTCCGCGTCCCCGCCGAGGACGGAGGTGGCGACGAGGGCGTGGCCGGCGGGGGCGTACCGGGGCGCGACGTCGCTGAGGACGCAGGTGTTGAGGAACCGGCGGCGGGTGTCGACGAGGAGCGTCGGCTCGCCCAGGGGGCTGCGGGGGGCGACGTGGTAGTAGGTGGTCACGACCCGGTAGACGGGCAGGGCGACTTCGGGGAGCAGTGACGGGAGCGCCCCGGGGCCGGTGGCGACGACGACGGCGCGGGCGGGGACCTCCCGGCCCGCGGCGGTGAGCGCGCCGTCGCCGGTGAGCTCCGCCACGGGGCTCTCCAGCTGCACGGAGCCGGGGGGCAGGGCGGCTGCGAGGGCCTGCGGCACCGCCCCGATGCCCCCGTCGGGGAGGCAGGCGCTGCCGCGCAGCATGCTCCGCCAGACGAGGTGGAACATCCTGGCCGAGGTCTCCAGGCGGTCCTCCAGGAAGACCCCCGACAGGAACGGGCGGAAGAACCCTTCGACGAGGTCGTCGGAGACTCCGGCGTCGGCGAGCGCGGTGCGGGTGGTGGTGTCCGGGAGGCGTTTGGCCCGGTCCGGGGGCAGCAGCGCGTCGCGGGCGCACAGCAGGCCGAGGGCGGCCAGGTCGCGGGGGCCGGCCAGGCGGCCCGAGAGCAGGTCGGGCAGGATGCGCGGGCGGCGGAGGGGGTCGCCGAAGCGGAGCCGCCCGGAGGGGCTGTGGACGAGGACGCCGGAGGTGAACGCACGCAGTCCGAGCTCCTCGGGCCGGAGCCGGCGGCGGACCTGGGGGTAGGAGGGGTTGAACACCTGGAAGCCGCGGTCCACCGTGAAGCCGTCGACCCGGTCGGAGCGCATCCTGCCGCCGACGGCGTCGCCCGCCTCCAGCACCCGTACGCCGACACCGGCGGCCAGCAGGTCCCGGGCGCACGCCAGCCCGGCGAGACCCGCCCCCACCACCAGCACGTCCGACGTGTCCGGGGATGAAGACACGGTGCCACCTCCTTCGCTGCCGGTGCGGCCCGTACGGGCCGCTCACCGTGGATTCCGCCCGCCGGCCCGGCCCGGATGCG
>NZ_RPSE01000463.1:0-4452 GCF_003949955.1 Streptomyces sp. WAC05292 | reverse complement strand
TGCCGTACGAGGTGCGGGTGTGCGGTGCGGCCCGCCGTCAGCCGGGGTGCCACTCGACCAGCAGGATCGTGGCGTCGTCGCGCAGCTTGTGCTCCTGGTGCCCGCGCACGAACTGGATCAGCCGGCGGAGCGCCTCGGGGGCGGTGTCCCCGGCGGCCGTGGAGCGGATGACGGTGTCGGCCAGGCGCTGCTCGCCGAAGACGCTGCCGTCGGGGCCGCGGGCCTCGGTGACGCCGTCGCTGTGGATCAGGACGCGGTCGCCGGGCTGGAGGCGTTCCCGGTGCAGGATGGGCGGTTCGTCCCTGTGGAAGCCCAGCCCGAGCGGCAGCTGCGGGGTCCGCTCCAGCACCCGGGGCAGTACATGCCCGTCGCGGATGAGCAGCGGCGGCGGGTGGCCGCAGTTGACCCAGGTGAACTGCCCGCCCGCGGTGTCGAGGTGGGCGATGACGGCGGTCATCAGACGGCCGGGGATCCACTGTTCGAGGGTGCGGTCGATGGTGCGGGCGATGTCGGGGAGGGTGCCCCCCGCGCGCCGCGTGGCCCGGCAGGCGGCGAGGCCCGTGGCGCTGGCGCCGCCGGAGGCGAGGTCGTGGCCCATCGCGTCGAGCAGGGTCAGGTGCAGGCCGTCCTCGGTGAAGCTGTGGTCGAAGGCGTCGCCCCCGATGTCGTACGCCGGCTCCAGCACCGCGGACGAGGTGGCCTCGGCGGTGCCGATGGTCCGCGGCGGCAGGAACGCCCACACCAGCTCCGCCTGCACGGTCATGGGGCGCAGCCGCTCCCGCTTCACCACCAGGTCGTTGTACGGCGACTTCGACATGAGCACCAGCGTCGCCAGCGAGGCCAGGGCCCGGCTCACGTCCAGCAGGGCCGGAGGGAAGGCGGGCGCGGTCGCCTGCATGACGCCGACCCGCTCGATGCCGTCGATCATCGGCACCCAGGCGGTGCCGCGGTCGCGGGGCACCTGGACCTGCCGGGTCCGGTAGGCGAGGCCGCCGAGCGAGGAGTCGATGTCGAGGGCGTCGGCGGGGCCGCCCGGGCCCGGGCCGCTCTGGGGCATCGCGACGAGCCGTACCTGCTGCAGGTCCGCCACGTAGAGGCGCGTCCTGCTCAGCCCGAGGCGCTTGCCCGCGGCCTCGACGAGGTCGGGGACTTCGCGTGCGGCCACGCGGTGCGAACCCTCCAGCAGCTCCGCGAAAACGGCGTCGCTCCCGGTCACGGCCGCTCCCCTCGTCACGGTGGGCCCGCCGGCGCCGCCACGGGTGCCGCCAGGGCGCAGCGCGGACATGCCGGTCCGCTCGGGTGGGCCGCCACCCGGCGGGCCACCTCCAGAGTGGCCCACCTTCCGGGTGGGGCGCCATTCGCCGCAGCCGGGCGGCCGCGCCCCGCGGAGGGGCAGGGCCGCCGGCCCGGTGGCGGCCCTGCCCGAGCCGCCACGGCCGCCCCCGCGGGTTCCGGTGGGCGAGGCGGACGGGGCGCGGCCGGGAGTCAGGCGTGCCCCGGATCTGCCGGACGGTGCACTCGCGCGGAATCCCCCACGGCGCGGGCCCCGCCGTCCGCGTACCCTTCACGCCGGCTCCCCGACGGCTCGGGCCTGGCCATGGTCCGTTTCGGCTCGTAAGGGCCGGCCGGGGGCCGGTGCGGTGCACCGGAGGCCGCAGGGGTCGGGCCGGGGCCCGCGCGTCTGAAGCCGCCGCCCGTTTTCCCCCGCCGTGGCGGGGCAGCCGCCCTGCGGGAGGCGGCGGTACGGCGGCCCGGGGTGGAGGTGCGTTCGCGCGCTCGTCGCGTCCCGTGACGTCCGCCACCGACCGTCCCGACCGCCCGCGTCCGTCCACAGCGGTAGGAGCACCTGCAATGGCCCTCCACACCCGAGCCCGGCCCAGGCCCGCCGTGCAGATCGCCGCTCTCACGGTGGGCGCCGTCTTCCGGCTGATCGGCGCAGCCGGCCACACCACGGCTCGCACCGCCGGTCGCGCACCCGCCCCCCTCGTGGGCGGTGGCACCGCCTACCTGGTGCACGGCCTGGTCGTCGACCACGACAGCGCCGACTTCGTCCCGCTCCACGACGCCGACAGGCGGCACTTCCTGCCGGGCATCGCCACGCTGCTCCTCGGCATGCTGCTGTCCCGCCGGCGCGTGCGGCGCGCATGACCGGGGACGCGGATGCCGACCGCGGAAGGCGGAGGGCGCGACCGGCCGGCCCCCGGCGGCGGTGAGGGACCGGCGGCCGCCGCCGTCGCTCGGCGCGCCGCGGTGTTCCGCCGCATCATGGCGGCCCTGGAGCGGGTCGCGCCCGAGGACGTGCCGGGCCGGCTGTGCACGGAGCTGGCTTCGATGCTGCCGGCGCGGGGGCTCGCGATCAGCCTCCTCGCCCTCGGCGGCGTTCCCGGCAGCACCTGGTGCGCGAGCGATGCGCTGGCCCGGCGGCTCGCAGACCTCCAGTTCACCCTGGGCGACGGTCCCGGCATCACCGCCGCCGAGGTGTTCGCACCGGTGCTGGCCCCCGACCTGTCGTCCGCCAGGGAGGCCCGGCGCTGGCCGCTGTTCACTCCCCCGGCCCTGCGGGCCGGGGCCCGCGCGGTGTACTCCGTCCCCCTCGGCAGCAGCAGCGACGTCTTCGGCACCCTGGACCTCTACCGCGACACCCCCGGGATCCCCGCCCCGCCGGAACTGGCGACGGCTGTCATCGCGGCCGACGCCGCCACCCAGGTGATCGGCGCCCTGAAGCGCCGCGACGGCGGGGACGTCACCGTCTGGCTCCACCCCGGCCTGACGCCGCCCGAGCAGCAGGAGATCCACCAGGCCGTGGATCTGATCACGGCAGTCCGGGGCATCGACGTCAACGAGGCCCTGGCCCTGCTGCGGGCTCGCGCTTTCCGAGAGGACCGCACCGCCGCCGAGGTTGCCCACGACGTCATACGCGGCACCCTCCGCTTCGACACGGACTGAGGGCCGGATGAGCGGGGTCTGACGTCTCGGGGCCGGCGGCGTGCCGGGGGCGTCCCGTCAGCCCATTGTCCTTCCGGCGCGGCCCGGCCCGTCAAGGGCGCTCCCTGCGGTCGCGTCGCTCCGCGATGGCCCTTGCGGGCCACCCTTGACAGCCCGACCCCCACCGAAACGCCAAAGAGCTGCCGGGAAGCCCCCAGGGGAAAGAAACGGCCTGGAGGAACCCAAGCCACAAGGGCATCAGGCACACGATCTCCCGCCCGACGGCCCCATCCACCCCACCGGCACCGTCAGACCTGCCGACCGCAGCCGAGGGGCCCATGCCTGCTCGAAGCAACGCCCAGAACACCACCAGGACACACGAGCGCATCAGATCGCCCAGTGGACACCCTTGGCCGGGCGACTGACCACCGTCCGAGGCAGAAAAACCCACCAGCCCGCCATACGCCCTTGCCTGCTGGGCGACCCGCCCGCCACCCGGGGCCGCGAAGCGCCCCAGGCCACTCCACACGCCCGTCGGATCGGCGACCGACACCTTCCGGGGCAGCGAAGCGCCGCGAACCACTCGACGCCCGCTCGCCACCCGGGCGCGAAGCGCCCAAGTCGCCGCATCTTCCGCCCCTTCCGACGACCGACGGCCGCCGGACGCCGAAAAAAGGGACGCGCGTAGCGACTGACGCGCTCACGTGTCCGGAGAATGCTCTGGTCATCGTTTCGTGCGGTCACGGCTTCCCGCCGCCGGGAAGGCCTCCGCAATCCGAGTCTGAGGCGGGCAAGCGGCCGGGCGGCACCGCCGAACGCGCACCGCTGATGCCGGTGGGGCGGAAAGGGCCACCCAGGCGGGAGAGAAAGCTCCCTGACACCCCCTCACGCCTCACGTTCCCTCCAGGCCATTCCCCTGGGGGCTTCCCGGCAGCTTGTTGGCATTCCGGGGCGGGACGTCCTGTCAAGGGTGGCCTGTAAGGCCATCGCGCAGCGACGCGACCGCAGGGAGCGCCCTTTACAGGACGGCCCGCACCGGAAGGACAATGGGCTGCCGGGACACCCCCAGCACCATCCGACCCCGACCGGCCGGCTCCGCAGCCTCACCCCCGCGCCGCGCCTCGTGCCTCCGCCAGTGCTTCCGCCACCTCCGCCAGGACCGGTACCGCCGGCTGCACCGCTTTGATCAGGCGGCGGGTTTCCGACTGGCCCGCTGCCACCGTCAGGGGGATCTGGCGGGCCGCGCAGTGGCGGTGGAGGGTGAGGACCGTGGCCACGGCGGATGCCGTCGCGGCCGCCGGGGGCAGTTCGACGACGACGCAGTCCGGGCGGTGTTCTTCCAGCAGGGACTGGACGTGCTGGACAAGCCCGTTGCGGCGGTCCGGGTCGGGTGGGCTCCACAGCGTCACGACGAGACACCGCTCGCGTACGACGTGCGTGACGGGAGGCCGTCTCGGCCACCGCCCTGCCGAGCCCGCACCGCCCGCATCGCCCGCATCGCCCGCATCGCCCGCACTGCCCGCACCC
>NZ_RPSE01000462.1:0-4489 GCF_003949955.1 Streptomyces sp. WAC05292 | reverse complement strand
GGCCGGGGGCGACGCGGTCGAGGGCTCGGGCGTCGCGCGCGTCGAGGGCTCGGGCGTCGCGCGCGTCGAGGGCTCGGGCGCCCTCGCGGGCGCGCCGACCTCGCGGACTGCGGTCGCCTGGCTGCCGCCGTACGATCCCGCCGTCGATGCGCTGCGGCGCGAGCACGATCCCGCATTCGGACGGTGGCCCGCGCATGTGAACCTGCTGTTCGGGTTCGTCCCCGAGGCCTCCTTCGAGGAGGCCGTGCCGCTGCTCGCCGAAGCCGCCGCCGCGACGGCGCCGTTCCCGGTGCGGATGGCGGGCGTGTACGACTTCGGGCACCGCGGGGATGCCGCGCTCTGGCTGGACCCGGCCGCCGCCGGCGAAGCCCCGTGGCAGGAGCTGCGGCAGGCCCTCGCCGCCCGGTTCCCCGCCTGCCGGGGGCGCGGCGGGGGCTTCACACCGCACCTGACGCTGGGGCGCAGCGCCGACCCGCAGCAGGCGCTGGCGGATTTCACCGCCCGGCTGGGCGGGCCGGCAGCCGGGCGCGACGCCCGGGTCGAAGAGCTGGCCGTGCTCTCGCGGCGCGGCGACGAGCCGATGCGGGTCCGGGCCACGGTGCGGCTGGGGACGGGGAGTGTGCGCTGGCTGCCGGAGCCGGGGCCGGTGGCATCAGACCGGGAGGGGCACGCGGAGGGAGGGGACGAGGCCGCCGGTGCCGGAGGCGTCGCCGACTGCATCGCCGGAGCCCTCGCGGACGGCGTCGTGCACGTCGTCGGATCGCGCCGCATGGGCTGCGCCCTGCCCGGAGCCGACCTGGACCTCGTCGCGGCCCTGCCCGGCGACCCCGACATGGAAGCCGTGCGGGAGCGCGTCGCGGCGGCACTCCCCCGGGCCCGACGGCTGCGGGTCGTGAGGGGCGCGCGCGTGCCCGGGCTGCGGCTGCACGTGGACGGGACGGACGTGGACGTGGTCGTCGTCGGCACCGGCGGGATCCGGCCCGAGGAGGCCGTGGCGCGCAGGGCGGAGCTCGGCGAGGCGGGGGCGGTCGCGCTGAGCGCGGTGTCGGATGCGGAGGCCGTGTGCGCCGCCGCGGCTGCGGGCGGGCCCGAGCGGCAGGCGGCGTTCGCCGCACTGGCACGGCAGGTCAAGGCCTGGGCCCGGGCGCGCGGAGTGGATTCGGCGCCGTTCGGCGGGGTTCCGGGGGTGGCCTGGACGGTGCTGGCGGCGCGTACGGTGATGGAGGCTCCGGAGGTGCGCGGCGCCGCGCTGCTGCGGTCGTTCTTCGCGACCTGGGCAGCCTGGGACTGGCGTGAGCCGGTCGGGTTGACCGGGGCGGGCGGCGCCGAGCCGTCGGCGGCGCCCGGTGGCGGTGAGGCTGCTCTCACGGTCCTCACCCCGTCTGCCCCGGTGCGGAGTTGCACCGCGCAGGTGGGGCCCGCGATGCGCGACCTGCTGACGCAGGAGCTGTACCGGGCCTGGGAGCTGCTGGAGGCCGGTCCGACCGGTGTGGCGGAGCTGTCCGCCGTGCCGGCACTGCACCGTCGGCACGCGGCGTGGGCGGTGGTCACCGTACGGGGCGACACGCCGCGGGAGTTCGAGGAGGCCCTGGGTCGGGCGCGGGGGCAGATGCGGGCCCTGGTGGGGGCGCTGGAGGAGCTGGGCGGCGGCGCCGGCGGTGGCGGCGGCGCCGGCGTGCACGCCTGGCCGCGGCCCCTCGCCTCCTCGGGTGGTGCGGTGCGGTACGCCGTGGGACTCGGGGCGGCCCCGCCGGACCGCGCCCGACTGGAGGAGGCGGCGGCCCGGTGGTGCGCGGGCCTGCCGGGCGTGAGCGTGGAGTGGGCTGAGGGAGGGGACGTCCCGACGGCGGGGTAGGGGGCGTGGGCTCGGTTTGCGGGGGTACGGCCGGAGTCGAAGCGCTTCCCTCCCGGTTCCGCCGCTCCGGACCGACGTGCCGCATGGAGCAGCGGTCCGCCGCGGGGTGGCGGGTCAGGGTTCGATGATGATCTTGCCTGCCGTGTGGCCCTCCTGGTTGAGGGCGAAGGCCGCGGCGGCCTCGGCGAGGGGGAAGGTCTCGGCGACCGTGACCTTCAGTCGGCCGCTGTCGGCGAGCTTGGCGAGTTCGGTGAGGTCGCCGCCGCTCGGGCGGACCCACATCCACTGGCCGTTCGCGCCGAGGACGCCGGGGTCGGCGATCGAGGCGTGGCGGCCGGCCGGCGCGAGGACGGCCTGGGTGACGTCGAGGACGCCGCCGACGAAGTCCGCCACGACGGACACCCCGTCCGGGGCGAGCGCCCGGACCCGGTCGACCAGGCCGTCGCCGTACTGCACCGGCTCGCAGCCCAGTTCGCGCAGGCGGTCGTGGTTGCGCGGGGAGGCCGTGCCGATGACGCGGGCGCCGAGCGCCCGGGCGATCTGCACGCCGAAGCTGCCGACGCCTCCGGCCGCGCCGTGGACGAGGACCGTGTCGCCCTCGCCGGTGTCAAGGCGGGTGAGCAACTGGTAGGCGGTGAGGCCGGCCAGCGGGAGGCCCGCCGCCTCGCGCCAGCCGAGCGAGGCCGGCTTGCGGGCGAGGGCGCGCACGGGGACGCTCACGTATTCGGCGAAGGTGCCGCCGTGGACGTGGTCCTTGCGCGCGTACGCCATCACCTCGTCGCCGACCGCGAACTCGGGGACGTCGATGCCGAGCCGCTCGACGGTTCCCGAGACGTCCCAGCCGGGGACCACCGGGAAGAGGACGTCCATCAGCCCGTCGAGGCCTCCCGCCATGATCTTCCAGTCGACTGGGTTGACCGCGGCGCACCGGACCTTGACGAGGACCTCCCCCGGCGCGACCTTCGGCATGGGCAGGCGGGTCTCGCGGAGCACCTCCGTCCCGCCGTACGCGTCGTACGCCATCGCCCGCATGGTGTCCTCGGACATCGCACCGACCTCTCGTGTGGGTGTGGGCCGGTCCCATCCCACCACGGTCCGCGGCCGGGCGCGCGCTACTCGAACTCGGTGCCTCCCTTGCGGGTCAGGTAGGCGGGGCTGACCGCCTTGGCGATGGCCCGGCCGCCGACGACCGGGCTGTACCGCTCCGCGGCCGGGCGTATGACGACGCCCTCGCGCAGGTGCGCCTGCCGGCCGGAGACGGTCTCGCGGCCGGTCGCCAGTTCGAGGACCGTGTCCAGGTCGTACGGGCCCTCGTACAGCCTCGGTACGAGGGGCAGGGCGCCGTCGGCGAGGAGTTCGGCCGCGTCCAGCCAGCGGACCTGCCCGTCGATCTCGGCCGACACGTCGAAGACGGCGTAGCCGGGGCCCGACGTGCGGGCGTCGGTGCCGTAGGCCAGGTCTTGGACGCCGGCGCCGTACACCTCGGCGAAGACGCCGACGCGGGTGGCGCCCAGCCGGGCCGCGAGCTTCGCGGCGGCCTCGGAGACGCGGTGGCCGCGGACGGCGCGCCAGTAGAGGTTGCGCTCGTCCTCCTTGAGGGCCAGGCCCTTCGCGCCGAAGCCCTTGGAGGAGACCAGCACCCGGTCCTCGGCGGCCAGGTAGGTGAGCAGGCAGGCGGTGCCGTGGAGCTTCTCCGTCAGGACGACCTGCTCGCCCGGCTCGAAGACGGCCGGATAGCGCTGGATGTTCTCGATGTCGACCCACGGCAGCAGGTCGGGGGTGGCCTCCACGTCCCCGCTCATCGAGGTCGGGATCGGCGGTACCCACTTGGTGATGCCGAGCCGTTCCGCGAAGTCCGTGCCCTCCTCGGCGGCGCGGGCCAGGTCGACGCCGGCGAGCGCGCGCGGCCGGCACACCAGGCCCTGCGACAGCTCGCCGCGCAGCCGGACCGCCTTCACCCGGTCGGCGCCGGACCCGGAGAGGCGGCCGGTCAGGCCGAGCTCCTCGATCAGGCCGGCGGGGAGGACGGCCTGCTCGGGGATGTACAGGGCGAAGTCGCCCGTGGTGTAGGCCCCCTTGGCGACGACCGCGCGGTACAGGCCCACTTGGGCGAGCTCCAGGGCGTCGGCGTTCGGATGCTCGTGGACGGTCAGCTGTTCGACGGTGACCTTCAGCGTGGACATGGGCGGCTCCTCGGGTCGGTGGAGATCGGCTCCCACACTGTCCGAGGAGTGATATGCGCTGGTCCAGCCCTTTTATCGGGTGTTACCGTGCCGAGCTCGCACGGGTCCGTCAGATGGTGAACTCCGCCCGCGTGGCCGGGCCGTAGACACCCGACGGGTCGCCCTTGATGTCGCGGTCGCGCTGGAGTTGGGCGACGCCGCGCTTCGTCTGCCCGTCGTAGACGCCGCTGACCTTCACGTACGTGAACCCCTGCGCGTGGAGCGCCTCCTGGAGGGCGGTCACCTCCGCCCCCCGGTCTCCCATGCGGAGGGTACCGCCGTCCCCGGTCTGCGGCCTGTCGGGCGCGGCCGACGGGGACGGCGGCGCCGAGGAGCCGGCCGCCTTGGGGCTCGCCGACGGGCCGGCCGAGGCGGTGCGAGTCGCGGTGGCGGAGGGGGTGGGGTCCGGGGC
>NZ_RPSE01000461.1:0-4499 GCF_003949955.1 Streptomyces sp. WAC05292 | reverse complement strand
GCCCCGCCCGGGCCGACCGCCGGCCGCTGCCCGCCGTGCACGAGCCGGGCGCCCTCCTTGCGGCCCAGCTCCACGTACGCCTCCACCCGGTCCCGGTGCGCCGCCGAGATCACCGGGCCGACGACCGTGCCCCGCTCCGCCGGGTGACCGATCCGCAGGTGCGCCGCGTACCCGGCCAGCCTCTCGACCAGCTCCCCGTACACCGACCGGTGCACGACGACCCGGGTCGGCGCGGTGCAGATCTGGCCGCTGTAGAAGGAGAACGTGGTGCCGATGCCGGCGACGGCCGCGTCCAGGTCGGCGTCGTCGAGGACGACCGCCGCCCCCTTGCCGCCCAGCTCCATCAGCTGCCGCTTCATCGTGCGGCCGCAGACCTCCGCGATGCGCTGCCCGACCGCGGTGGAGCCGGTGAACGACACCATGTCGACGTGCCCGGACGCCACCAGGGCCTCGCCGACGGCCGTCGACTGCCCGCCGACGACGTTGACGACGCCCGCCGGGATCCCGGCCTCGGCGAGCGCCTCCGCCATCCGGAACACCGACAGCGGGTCCTGCGGCGCCGGCTTGACGACCACCGTGTTCCCCATGGCCAGCGCGGGCGCGACCTTGCCCGCCGGGTTGGCCCACGGGTTGTTGTACGAGGTGATGCAGGCGACCACCCCGACCGGCTGCCGCACCTCCAGCGCGCCCAGCACCGCGGACCGCCCCATCGGCCCCGCCGCCGTGACCTGCGGAGGCAGCCCGCGCTCCACCGGTTCCAGGGCGCCCCGCGCGTACCGCCGGAACCGGGCGGCCGCGACACCCACCTGCATCGCGCGGGCCACCGCAGTCGGCGCGCCGCTCTCCGCCCGGGCCAGCTCCGACCACGGCTCGGACTCCCGCCGGATCACGTCGGCGGCCCGGTCCAGGATCCGCGCCCGCTCCTGCGGATCCGTCCGCGACCAGCCCTCGAACGCCGCGGCCGCCGCCGCGGCCGCCTCCTCCACCTGCGCCGGGGAGGCCTCCGGGGCCAGACCGACCACCGACTCGTCCGCCGGGTCGACCACCTCGTAGTGGCCGCCCGCCGGCTCCACCCACTCCCCGCCGATGAACAGCCGCCGGGCACCGTCGCCGCGCTGCGCGCCGCTCACCGGGTCGCCACCGTCTCCGTGTCGCGGCCCGAGCGCAGGACCCGGCCCGGGACGGCGCCCGTCACCTCGTCGTCCCGGACCGTCTCCACGCCGTTGACCCGCACCGACACGATCCCCACGGCGCGCGCGTCGAGCCGCGGACTGCCGCCGGGCAGGTCGTGGACGAGCGTCGCCGGGCCGGCGTCGATCCGCTCCGGGTCGAACAGCACCAGGTCCGCGTACGCGCCCTCCTCGATCCGGCCGCGCCCGCGCAGCCCGAACAGCCGGGCGGGGTCGTCGGACAGCATCCGCACCGCCTGCTCCAGCGGCACCAGGCGGCGGCCGCGCAGGCAGTCCCCGAGGAACCGCGTCGTGTACGGAGCCCCGCACATGCGGTCCAGGTGCGCGCCCGCGTCGGAGCCGCCGAGCATGACGTCCTCGTGCTGCCAGGTCTGCGCGCGCAGCGCCCAGCTCGCCGGGTCGTTGTCGGTGGGCATCGGCCACAGCACCGTGCGCAGGTCGTCACAGGAGCAGATCTCCACGAGGCAGGCGAAGGGGTCCTGGCCGCGTTCCGCGGCGATGTCGCGGACGACGCGGCCGGTGAGGCCCTCGTTCTCCTTGCTGTAGGTGTCGCCGATGACGTACCGCCCGAAGTCGGCGAGACGGCGGAACACCCCGGCCTCGGGGCTTGCCGCGCGGCGCAGCATCTCCGCCCGGACGGCGGGATCGCGCAGTTCGGCGATCCGCTCGGGGACGGGCAGGCCGAGGACGGCGCCCCAGCCGGGGATCAGGTTGAGCGCGCAGAACGAGCCGAGCGACATGTTCATGGGCGTGAGGATCGGCATGGTGAGGGCGACGATCCGCCCGCCGGCCCTGCGGGCCCGCTCGGAGGCGGCCAGCTGGCGGGGGACCCGGTCGGGCACGGCGGCGTCGATGGTGAGGACGTTCCAGTTCAGCGGCCGGCCGGCGGCGGCGCTCATGGCGACGAGCAGGTCGATCTCGGCGTCCGTGAAACGGTCGAGGCAGCCGGCGACGATGGCCTCCAACTGGGTGCCCTCGTGGTCGCCGACGGCGCGGGCGAGGGCGATCAGCTCGTCGGGGCGGGCGTGCCGGGAGGCGACGGGGGCGCCGTCGCCGTCGGAGTGGGTGGAGGACTGGGTGGTGGACAGCCCCCACGCGCCGGCGTCCATGGCCTCGTGGAGGAGGGCGGTCATCCGGTCGAGCTGGGCGGCGGTGGGCTGCCCGCCGACGGCGTCGGCGCCCATGACGTGGCGGCGCAGCGCGCAGTGGCCGACCATGAAGCCGGCATTGACGGCGATGCGGCCCTCCAGGGCGTCCAGGTACTCGCCGAAGGTGGACCAGGTCCAGTCGACGCCGTCTTCGAGGGCCCGCAGGGACATGCCCTCGACCTTGCTCATCATGCGGCGCGTGTAGTCGGCGTCCTCGGGGCGGCCCGGGTGCAGCGGGGCGAGGGTGAAGCCGCAGTTCCCGCCGGCGACGGTGGTCACGCCGTGGTTCATGGAGGGCGTGGCGTACGGGTCCCAGAACAGCTGGGCGTCGTAGTGGGTGTGCGGGTCGACGAAGCCGGGGCACAGGACGAGGCCGGAGGCGTCCTCGGCGGTGCGGGCCGGCTCGGTGACCGCGCCGGGGGCCGCGACGGCGGCGATCAGGCCGCCGCGCAGGCCGACGTCGGCGGTGCGGGCGGGGGCGCCGGTTCCGTCGACGACGGTCGCGCCCCTGATCAGGTGGTCGAGCATGTCGGTGACGTCCCTTCTCGGGCCTTGGCGGGCCTGCGGGCCTTGGGCCTGCGGGCCTTGGCGGGCCTGTGCCTTCTCGTGTCGGCCGGCCGGAGCGGGAGGCAGGCCGCTGCTCCGCCCGCTCCGGCCGGGCATCGGGGCCCGGGGCTGTCCCCGCGGGGCCCCTGCCGGGGTGGCGGTCCGGGAAACCGCCGGCCCGGATCCTCAGGCGGCCTCGCGGAAGCGGGTGGTGCGGTGGACCGGATCGGTGTCGATCTGCGGGATGACGTGCTCGCCGATCAGCTTGATCGTCGTCATGGTGTCCTCGTACGACACTCCCGTCGGCAGGCCGAAGGACAGCTGGTCGGCGCCGGCCTGCTCCCACCGCCGGCACTGGGCGAGGACCTCGGAGGGGTCGCCGCAGATCAGCAGTTCCTCGGCGATGAGCAGCTCGATGATCTCCGCGTTGTACTCCGGGAGGATCTCGGGCCACTGCGGGATCGCCTCGGGGCGCGGGAAGGTGTCGTGGTAGCGGAAGACGAGGGACTGGAAGCGGTTCATGTGCGCGTTGACGGCGATCTCGACGGCCTTGTCGTGGGTCTCGGCGCAGATCGCCGTCGAGGTGACCATGACGTTGTCGTTGACGAACGCGCCGATGGCCTTCGCCTCGCGGATCGCGGTCTTGTACTGGTCCAGCACCCACTCCATGTCGGAGACCTTCTGGACGCTGAAGCCGAGGACGCCGAGGCCCTTGCGGGCGGCCATGGCGTAGGAGGAGGGAGAGCCGGCGGCGTACCACATGGCCGGGTGCGCCTTGCCGTACGGCTTGGGGAAGACCTTGCGCGGGGGCAGCGACCAGTGCTTGCCCTGGAACCCCTCGTACTCCTCCTGGAGGAACATCTTGGGGAACTCCGCGATGGTCTCCTCCCATATCTCCTTGGTGTGGTTCATGTCCGTGATGCCGGGCAGGAAGCCGAGGATCTCGTGGCTGCCGGCGCCGCGGCCCGTGCCGAACTCGAAACGGCCCCGGGAGAGGTGGTCGAGCATGGTGACCTTCTCGGCCACCTTGACCGGGTGGTTGACGGGGGCGAGCGGGTTGAAGATGCCGGAGCCGAGGTGGATGCGCTCGGTGGCGTGGGCGAGGTAGGCGAGGAAGACCTCGTTCGCCGAGAGGTGGGAGTACTCCTCCAGGAAGTGGTGCTCGGAGGCCCAGGCGTACTTGAACCCGGACTTGTCGGCCTGGATGACGTACTCGGTCTCCTCGACCAGTGCCCTGTGCTCCGCCGCGGGGTCGACCTCGGAACGCGCCCGGGGCACGTATCCCTGCACGAAGAGCCCGAATTCCAAGGGGTTCACCGTCCTCAAGTTTCTGACGCTGCGTCAGATCGGATGGGGTCGACTGTTCCACCGGGCGCAGGGAAGCGTCAATACTGACGGTACGTCAGAATCTACGGGTCATCCGTTCAGGAGCGGCCCCACCTCCGCCCCGAAGGCCGCGACCTGGTCCACCAGCTCCGACCGGCCCCGGCTGCGGAACCGCACCTGGATCTGGTCCACGCCCATCGCCCCGTACTCCCGCAGCGATTCCGCCAGCACCTCCGGCTTCCCCGACAGCGTCCGCCGCCCCACCTCCCACGCCGGCTCCCCCACGTAC
>NZ_RPSE01000460.1:0-4504 GCF_003949955.1 Streptomyces sp. WAC05292 | reverse complement strand
CGACCGCCCCCACCCTCGGCGAAGCGGCGGGCCCCGTCCCGCCGCCCGCGTTCTGGCACTTCCTCGCCCCGCGCGACGAGGCCGCCTCCAAGGCCCTGCGGACCGCGGACGCCGCCGCCGTGCGCGCCCTCCTCGACGCGGCCCTGCGCGGCGACCCGCGCCCCGCACTGCCCGGGATCGCCGAGCCCCGCATCGCCGACGGCGTCGCCCGCGCGGCCCGGCTCGCCGCCGACGTACTGCGCCGCCGCCGGGACCTCTCCCGCCGCGTGGCCCTCATGAGGTCCGGCCCCGTCGCCGACCTGCCCTCGCCGGTCCCCGACACCGTCCTCGTGCCGGCCCTGCGCGGCCTCCTGCCCGAGGTCCGCGGATACGGGGCGCCCGTACCGTCGGCCCATCCCGGGCTGCTGACCGCGGTCGCCGCCGACGGGCGCCACCTGCGCGGCGAGATCGACGACGAGACGCGGCGCCTCGCCCCGCCCGCGCAGCCCGCCGAGTGGGCCGTCCTCGTCGGCGCCGTCGGCGCCGCTGCCTGGCGGGCCGCCGTCGCGCACACCGACCCGGAGGAGCGCGCCGCGCTCGCCGCGCTCCTGGAGGTCTGGAGCCGGCAGCCCTTCGCCGAGCCGGGCACCGCCTGGCGCACCGGACGCGCCCGCGCGGAGGCCGTGGAAGCCTGCCGGGCCGCGGGCGGGACCCTCGCCTCGGGTGCTCCCCGCGGCGGGCTCGTCCGCTTCCTCCAGCCCGCTTCCGGCCCCGCCCCGGCCGACGCCGAGGAGTGCCGCACCGCCGAGGCCGCGGACGACGCGCGGAGGCTGCCGCGGCTGCTGGCACTCCTCGCCGAGCGGGGGCCGCTGGCCGTGCCCGAGGAGGCCGTCGAGGCGTTCTGCCGGCGCACCGGCGCCCGCCGGAGCATCGGCCTGCTGGTGCTGGCCGGGCTGCCCGCCCGCGAGCGGCACGACGACCACCGCGCCCTGCTCCGCAAGGCGCCGTACCGGCTGACCGGGCCGCTGCTCCAGGAGTACGACGGCCTCGTCCACCGGCTCGGCGAGGACGGCCGGCGCGCCCTCCTCGCCGCAGGCCTCCCCGACGACCCGGCGGAGCTGTGGGAGCCCGGCGGCATGACCGGGGCCGCCGGGCGGATGGCCGAGGTGTGGGCGGCGCTGCTCGGTGCCGCGGAGTACGCGGACGAGGAACTGGCCGAGGCGCTGGAGGCGGAGGCCGGCCTCGGCGGCGGCTGGGCGCGCGCCCTCCCGGCGGGCCGGGCCTCCGGCGCCTTCGGCGAGCACGGCTTCGTCCTCGCCGTCCAGCCGTCGGGCCGGGTCCGGGTCCACCTGGCGCGGGAGGACGGCACCCCGGGCGAGTGGGTGTCGGGCACCGCGGCCGCCCACACGGCCGCCGCGACCGCCATCGTGTGGGCGCTGACCGAGCGGCCCGTCGGCGGCCCTGCGGCCGCGGGCGCCCTGCGCCTGTACGGCAGGCTCCGGGCGGTCCTCGACGACCCCGGCACGCTCGTGCCCGTCCTCTACCCGCCGGCTCCGGCACTCGCCGGTGCGCCCGGCTTCGCTCCGTACGAGGGCCCGCTGCTGCCCTGCCCGCAGCCGCTGGACGAAGGCGTGGAGGAGCCGCGCGTCCTCGACGACGGGCTGTTCGTCGTCGAGACGGGGGCCGGCACGGTGTTCGTGCGCACGGCGGCGCTCGCCGACCCGGAGCGCGTGGAGCGGGCTGCCCGGCTCTGCACGGAGCTGCGCCTGGACCACCTGCGCGGCCGCCTCCTGGAGCTGCGGGACGAGCTCGACGGCCTGGCCCGCATCGCCGCCCGCGCCGCCGCGACCCCGGTCCCCGCCGGGGGCTGCGAGAACGACCCGGCGCGCAGTGCGCCGGACCTGGTCGCCGAGGTGGCCCGCACGCTCGGCACCGGGGCGGACGCGGCCGCGCTGTACCTCCAGCTGCTGGCCCTGGCCCGGCCCACCGACCGGGGCGTCCGCCGCTGGAACGGCTGGACGGCCGCCCGGCACAAGGCGGCCCAGGCCGAGCTCGTGGCCGCCGGCGCGGTCGTCGCCGGCTCCCGGGCGCGCGCCGGGCGCTCCGTCTTCGTCCCGGGGGAGTGGACCGACCTGAAGTCGCCCCACCTGCCGCTGGAGACGGCGAAGACCGGGCCGCACCTGGCGCGCGTGTACGGCAAGGGGGTCCACAGCCCGTACCTGCGGCTGCTGGCGCCGCTGCCGCCGCACGAGCTGTTCGCCCGGGCCTGGGAGGCGTCCCGTACGGCGTCGTAGCGGTCACCCCCTTGCCGCACCTATCGAAACTCGATAGATTCCCATCGTGAGTCGATCGAAGGAGTGGTGATGGGAAGACTGATGGTGCTCGGGCTGCGCTGCGTGCTCGCGATGCTGCTGGCGGGCTGCCTGTTCGTACAGGGCGTGATGGTGCCCCTGCTGGCGGCCGACATGGACGGCGGCGGGGGCGACCTCTCCCACCTGCGCGTTCCGTGCATCGTGATCACGGTGCTGGGTGTCGCGGCGGTCGAGGTCGTGCTGGTCTGCGTGTGGCGGCTGCTGACGATGGTCCGCCGCGGCACGGTCTTCTCCCACGCGGCGTTCCGGTACGTGGACGTCATCATCGGCGCCGTCGTCGCGGCCGCCGCCCTCGTCTTCGCCCTCGCCGTCCTCTTCGCGCCCGGGGAGGCCGTGCCGCCGGGCGTCGTGCTGCTCATCTGCGGGGTGTCCCTCGCCGCCCTCGGCGTCGCCCTGACGGTGCTCGTCCTGCGGACGCTGCTCCGCCAGGCGGTGGCGCGGGACGTCGAGGCGGCCCGCATGCAGGCCGAGCTGGACGAGGTGATCTGATGCCGATCACCGTCGACATCGACGTGATGCTGGCCAGGCGGAAGATGTCCGTCGGCGAGCTCGCCGAGCGCGTGGGCATCACCCCCGCCAACCTGGCCGTGCTCAAGAACGGGCGGGCCAAGGCCGTCCGGTTCGCGACGCTCGCCGCGCTCTGCGAGGCCCTCGACTGCCAGCCCGGCGACCTGCTGCGCTGGGAGCCCGGCGCCGACGGCGTCGCGGAGGGCTGACGCCGGTCCCCGGTCGCGGGCGGGCGGCCGGCCCCGACAATGGGTACGGTGCACCTTCCGGTGGGCCGCGGCCCGCACCCGGTGGCCGGAGTTCGCCCCCGCGCTGTCGACAGGCGGACCGCAACTCCGTAGAGTCACGAACCTGTCACCCAGTGCCACCGACGGGCTGGGCTCCACCGAGAGGAACCGCCATGAATCGCCGGACCGCCTCCCTCCTCACCGCCGCCGCCCTGGCCGCCGCAGTGCTCGGCGCCGGCGCACCGTCCGCGAGCGCCGCGCCCGGCGGATGCGCGTACACCTCGACGAGCCACCGGCCGGTCGTGAAGAAGGGCGGCACGGGTGCGTCCGTGAAGCAGGCGCAGTGCCTCTCCAACATCTGGGGCGGGGTGCCGAAGCTGACCGTCGACGGCGTCTTCGGCGCCAAGACCCTCGACAAGATCAAGTGGATCCAGGGCTGCCACGGCCTCCCGCGGGACGGCGTCGTCGGCGCCAAGACCTGGGCCGTCCTCTACGACCCGGTGCCCGACTGCTACGACCCCTACCCGCGCTGACGACCGTCCGCGCAGGTCCGCGGGCCGCGCGGGAGATCGGGTGAACGGAGCGGCATCCCCCGATTGGCCCGCGGGACGGCGTGGAACCCGTTCCGTATGACCGAGAGCACCAGCCCCCACATCTCCGCCCCGCGCATCGTCGTGCTCGGGGTGCAGCCGGGCGACCCGCCGTTCCGCATCGTCGAGGTCGACGGCGAGGTGGTCGGCACGGCCACCTCCATGACCGACGTCCTCCTGACCGCCGCGTCCGCCGGCCTGACCATCCACGACCTCGACGACCCGGAGACCGTCCGCTGGGTGGGCGGCGGCAAGTACACCTGGACGCCCCACTAGGGACTGTCCGGCAAGCCGGTACCCGGCACCGGCACCGGCCGCCGCCGGGCCGGCCGTCAGCCCGCCGGGGCCGCCCCGCGGGGCGGCGGCTCCGTGCGCTGCCGGGCGCCGATCAGGACGTCGGCCTCCTGCCGCAGGCTGTCGCGCCGGTGCGGGACGGAGGCCCTGCGGGCCTCGTCTTGCAGCGCGAGCCCGGCCCGCAGCAGGGTGGGGCCGGGGACCGGCACCCGCTGACCGGGCTGCTCCGTGTACGGGCGCAGTTCCAGGGCGGCTTCCCGCGCCTCCGCCGAGGCCCCGCGCCGCAACGACAGGAAGGCCCGGCTCAGCCAGTTCGCTTCGATCTTCACCATGCGGTCGGTCCTACCGGGCCGTGCGGCGCGGCGCCCGCCCCACACCGGAGATTCGTCACGTCTTCGCCCGTTCGTGTGACGGCGCCGCCCCTGCCCGCCCGGTGCGACCGCCGGCGGGGAGGCGAGAGGATGACCGGCGGCGACCGGCCCGGTGCGCCTGCGTGAACGTCCGGCCCGCCCCCGGGAAGGTTGCCGCCATGCGC